>JBEBXQ010000008.1:0-57109 GCA_040391535.1 Telluribacter sp.
TCATTAATCAGAAGTGAGCTCCCCTGTTTTCTGAAATATAACAGATTGAAATATAGCCGACGAGCATCCGGTTTACATCACCAGGGCACCGAAAAGCCCGGAACTTACATTCTGAAATACCGAATCATACCAGTTACCATTTATGTTCAGCACCATTTGCTTGCTCTTTCTTAGTGGATTCATCCTCTGGATGAATACCTCCGGACGCATTAACTGGCCGGATAAAAGTCGGGTGATGGCCAGAATGGCGTCTACCCCCCGTTACTGCCGGTATGCTGCCGGAACACTGTTCCTGATTGCGACTATCTTCTGTGTAGTCACGCTCGGCTGGGGCAGTGGTTTGTTTGCTGCGATCGTGATTCTGATGACCACCGGTTCGGCAGCAGTCCTTTTCTTCCCTTTCCGTTACTTCAGTGCTAAGACTATTATGATACTGTATGTCTGTGCACTTGGCCTTGAACTCATTATCTGCTAACCATATGCCTGCTAATAAAAAATACCTGACCAAATCCCCGTGGCTCCGCCTGAGCAAGATCCTCGCCGGGTCAGTGGGCGGTTATGCCGTCATGATGAGCCTGCATGTATTTCTTACAGCCTTCCTGCCAAAAGAAAATGTAATCATCACAGCGTATTTCACAGGTTACATCCTATGGGCTTTTTTACTGCTTTATGCGTTCATTGCTCCTAATGTGTGGCGTGTCTGGGTTATCTACATTATTCTTACGGTCGTATTTTTATTACCATACCTGCTGAAATTCAATCTCAATTATGGATACCAGGAAGTATAATATCTATTTTCATACCCATACAATAAGCGGTATCATCATTGCTGTAATATTGTATGTGATCTTCTTTGCCGGATCCTTCTCCTTCTTCAAGGATGATATTTCAGCGTGGCAAAAGGGCAGATCGGCCGTGACTCATAAAACAGGACCTGCCTTTAATCCGGTGATCGACTCGCTGGCAGGTAAATTCAATCTTCAGGGTAGAAATTTTGATTTTTATATTCAGCGGCAAGGACACGGGGCTTATGTGAGCATGAGCGCCTCCGCAGATACAACCGTTAGCAAACCTAAGCCAAAACCAAAGAAGGAGCAAGGCAGAAGAGGAAGGAGATCCAATGATGATTCTGCCTATTTCCTGTATAATTTTGCAGATCAGAAAGCAGCAGGGGCTGATTATTCAGCATCTTACGATATGGGTGAATTCCTGTACCGGCTGCATTTCCTGGCACAGCTTAATCAGGTGTTCCCGTTCAACATCGGCACGCCTATAGGTTACCTGATTGCGGGCATCGTCTCATTCCTGTTTCTGTTTGCCTTAATCACCGGGTTATTGTTACACTGGGACAAGATCAGGTCCAACTTCTTTCTGTTCAGACCCCTGAGTAAGTGGAAGACCGTATGGACCGACATGCACACCGTCTTAGGGGTAATCGGGTTTCCGTTCCAGTTTGTGTTTGCAGTAACGGGTGTGGTGTTAATTGTCAACTACGTGATTCTGACCCCGTTTACTAATTTGTTGTATGAAGGTAATTCCGAAAAGCTTTACGAAAGCCTTCAGTACAACCGTAACCTGACAGCAGACTATACGTATAAACCAATGAAACACCACTTTGACCTGGATGGATTCGTCTCGGAATGGCAGGAAGAATGGAAGGATAGCCAGATTACCCGCATTCATATTCTCAATTATATGGATGAAAGCATGCAGGTGAGTATGGAATTTAAACCAAACCCGAAGTCCGATTTCGCGGGGTCCGGTTTCATACACGTTCAGGCTTCTACAGGTGCAGTTCTTTTAAAAAAATCTCCCAATACCGACGCAAACTATATTGACAAAGTAAAAAGCCTGGTGTATCATCTTCATTTTGGGGATTTCGGAGGTAAACCGCTTCGGATTGTGTTTTTTATCCTGGGATTAATGGGATGTGCAGTAATCATATCCGGTATCCTCATCTGGTTTGTTGCACGGGATAAAGTGAGCACTGACAGACATAAACGCATATTCAACTTTTGGGCAAGCAATGTATTTCTGGCGGCCTGTCTGAGTATGCTGCCTGTAACCGCATTTACCTTTATAATGCTGAAAATACTGGAGAAAGCTGATCAGTCGGCGATTTACAATACTTATTTTTACAGCTGGCTGGGGTTGTCGCTATACTGCATTGCCCTGCGGAACTTTTCGCTGATGAACCGGCAGACACTGCTGCTATCCTCCCTGTTATGCCTGGGAGTACCATTGGTAAACGGCATCACTACTGATTTATGGATGTGGACAACCTGGAAACAAGGAGCTTTCGATATATTCTTTATCGATGCTCTGTTCCTTGTGCTTGCTGGATGCTGTGCATTCGCTTACCGGCGGGTTCAGCTGGAAGCAAAACCATTTAAGGTTATCAATATGAACAAAAATACTATTACCAAAGCCAGGAAAGTAAATCTTAATGTTGAGCAGTAGCGTTTGAACGGGTCGTACTGTTACGATCGGATATATCAACGGTATTATTATCCGTCAGTTTTGTATTTCTGTGTGCAGAAACCAGCGGCTTTGATCTCTAAGTTAAATTGTATATATATCAAGATTGTATAAATCTGTTTATTTCTGCACTTCACTTTTTGTCTATGTCTCAATGGTCCTATACTTGAGATTATATTTTGGAGATTGAGGAGCTCCCATTTTTAGGACACTTAAAACTAAAGGCCTGGACATTCTTTTTCTTCTTTTCGCAGCTGTGTTTCGAACTCATCGGGAGTAAGCCCTTTAAGCGGACTATGTGGACGGAATGAATTATATTCATTCCGCCAGGTTTCCACTTTTTGCAGGGCATTTTCCAGTGACAAAAACCAATGTGCATTCAGACATTCGTCGGCGCGATGGCCGCCCGGCAACAGAACAACTGAACATGCGCGATGAACTGAAACCCGGTAATCTGATATTAAACTAATGGTCAGTGCCTTTCTCTGAACCGGCCTCGAAGCTTTTTTATCACATCCTGTAACATTTGCTTGTCAAGGCTCAGGTCTGCTATTAATTGTGTCAACTGTCTACTCTCTTCTCCTAGTTGATGTAATCTCCATAATTCGGCAACTCCCAAGCCACCATACTTCCTTTTCCAATTGTAGAATGTAGCCTCGCTAATTCCCATTTTACGTGAAACTTCAGCAACAGGCACGCCGGATTTGGTCTGTTTAAGGGAAAATACAATCTGTACTTCTGTGAATTTTGTCTTTTTCAGAAGCAATTATCTTGTTGGTTAAAATTCAACAATCGCCCAAAAATTTTCTAATTATGAACCGTCCATTTTTTCGGGAGGACCTCATTTACAATTGCATTTATGTCATAAATATTCCCCTTGTTCATTTATAATTTAAGAGCTATTATATATTGTAGATTTTTAATATCCTTATTTTTTTATCCTTGAATTGATTGGTAGCTCAGAATGGGGCAAAAATGATGGATGGTTTAATCAGGAATGCCAATATTAGTACTTGGATATAATTACAGGAGGGAATAAGAGTGTTTCCCGGTTTTAAGAACGAACAGTAATAAAACAAGAAAAACTTGTTCTTGCTTCATTATTAATATAAATAATCAAATAATATTTATAATCAATTGCGGTAAAATGTGAAAAGCGTTACTTAACTGATTGAAAAGGGAATCTTAAACGTTTTCGAACCAATGAGCCGTAAACAATTGTCAGATCTGATCAGAAGTTATCTGGATGGAACCTGCTCTGAAAAAGAGCGGGAGATGATGGATTACTGGTATCAGTTTCTGGATCAGGATCTGGAGGAGGGTACGGAGACGGAGCGTACTGAAATACTGAAAGAACGGCTCTGGGAGAAAATAACAAGTCATAATCAGGAAATTGAATCAGCGGCGGAGAGGAACTCCGGATGGCTGACCGGGCAATGGCTGCGGATGGCTGTTGCCATAATAGCGGTGGTTTTGGGTGGCTGGTTTTTGATGTATAATTACAGTTCCGGTGTGAGTAAAGAGGAAAAGCCATTGGTAGTTTTTAATCAGCATGTAAGTGAAAAAACCAATTATACGCAACAGAATAGAGTACAGGTGCTGCCTGACGGATCGAGAATTGCACTGGAGCCGGGAAGCAGTCTTGAATATAAAGAGCCGTTTCAGGACCGTACCGTTTTTTTAACAGGCAATGCATTTTTTGATATAGCAAAAGATTCTCTGAGGCCGTTTACGGTGTATGCCGGAGATATTGTCACCAGAGTGCTGGGGACAAGTTTTTTTATCCGTTCAGGACAGGGTAAAAATCTGACCGCAGGTGAGTCTCCGGATATGGAAGTAGCGGTGGTCACCGGTAGAGTGATGGTAGAAAAAAAAACGGATAGTGAAAAGGATGCGGGAGGAGACAGGAGTATAGTGCTGACACCCAATCAGAAAGTCACGTATTCCCATAAGGATAAGCATTTTGTAAGAAGTATTGTAGAAGAACCTGTACTGAATAAACCGATTGAGATTATCAGGAGGAATAACTGGTTTCAGTTTGCTGATACGCCGGTAGGAGAAGTGCTGAATCGCCTGGAAGAGGCTTATCAGCTGGAAATTGAAGTGACCGAGGGGACTGTCATCAATTGCCCGATTACGGCTGATCTCACCGATCAACCCCTCTTTACTAAACTGGATCTGATCTGTGCTGCACTAAAAGCCAGCTATCGGCAGGATGGGCCCCGTATTATCATTGAGGGAGGTAGTTGTAACTAAAATCGATCATCATTATAGAAGCTTTAAACAGAATCTAAACCATAACAACGTAATAATGAACAGCAAAAACAACAACCTTTAAATGAAGAACCGGAGATGCGGCCACATCCCCGGTGAAACTCAACCGAACTGATTTTACTAATCACTTTAACAGATGATTACCAGATGGTTTATGTCAAATTTTTCAATTTAACAATCAAAAATAATGAAAAGACACCGACAATTCATAGTTACGGTAATGAAGCTATCTCTCTTACAAATGATATTGGTGCTGATTGGCCTGGGAAATACCTATGCCAGCGAGGCATCTGCACAGGAATTGCTGAAACAAACGGTTAGCCTTTCGGTTAAAAATACTGAAATCAGGGTAGCATTGTCCCAGCTTGAGAAAAGTGCGAACGTGAAGTTCGTATACAGTTCACGTTCGCTTCCGCTGAATCGCAGAACCACCATGAGTGTGACCGGCCAACAGCTGGGCAATGTTTTGGATGAACTCTTTTATCCGGACCGCGTTTCTGCGTCTCTTGTTGGCGGGCAGATCGTGCTGCATCTTGAGGAAAGAAAAAAGGCAGGTAATGAAGAAAATCAGTCATTCGAAGTATTGGACAGAACCGTAACCGGTAAAATTACGGATGAAAAAGGCGAAGGCCTGCCTGGCGTGAACATTATGCTGAAAGGTACCCAGCGGGGCACGACTACCGATATTGACGGAACTTACAGCCTGGAAGTTCCTGACGGAGAGGCACATGTTCTGGTGATCTCTTTTGTAGGGTACCTGTCTGAAGAAATGGTTTTGGGTAATAAAAGCCAGGTGAATTTATCACTGAAAGCAGATACCAAAGCACTGGATGAAGTCGTGGTGGTGGGGTATGGAACGGTACGGAAGTCGGATGTAACCGGTGCGGTAGGTGTTGTAAAAGCGGATGCTTTGCAGGAACGGCCTGCTGCATCACTGAACCAGGGACTTTCGGGTCGTATTACGGGTGTAAATGTATCTTCCAATTCGGGCCGTCCGGGTGGAAGGGCCAATATCCGTATCCGTGGTGCCAGTTCCGTGAGTGTGTCAAATAATCCGTTGTATGTAATTGATGGCGTGATTCTTAATGCTGTAGATCTGCAAAACGGCAGTACACCCATCGACTACATTAATCCTAATGATATCGCTTCCATCGAGGTATTGAAAGATGCCTCTTCAACTGCCATTTACGGGGCCCGCGGAGCCAACGGGGTGATTCTGGTGACTACCAAAAGAGGCACTTCGGGAGGAGGAAAGGTTACTTATGATACAGACCTGAGCCTGGGAACAGCTCCCAAAAAATTAGCAATGCTGAATTCAAAAGAGTTTCTGGCTCTTGAAGATCTGGCCTATGCCAATGCCGAGAAATATGATCCTGCCGGATGGGCCACAGGGACAAAATATACAGATCCGCGTCTGAAACGTACCGATCCGTTACTGTTTGATGCATCAGGAAATCCGTTATACGATACGGACTGGCAGAAAGAAGCTTTACGTACTGCTTTTACCCAAAATCACCAGCTTGGATTTACGGATGGTAATGAGAAAGGATCTTATGGGGCTTTTCTCAATTACCGGAACGAAAACGGAATTGTCGTGGATTCTTATCAGAAGAGGTATTCAGGACGTTTTGTGTTTGATACACAAATCAAAAACTGGTTGCAGGTCGGTGGTAGCCTGAGTTATACTGATCAGGATGAAAAACAGATTGATCAGCTGGGAGGCGGAGGTATTACGGTAATGCGTCAGGTTCTGGAAGCATTGCCTATTATTCCGGTAAGATACCCTGACGGATCGTGGGGAGGTAATAAAGATTATCCGGGTATGGAAGGTGGTGATAACCCGATCCGGGTGGCGCAGGAGCGTTTGTATTTTCTACGGACACAAACCATGCTGGGGAATATTTATGCCAACATTAATCTGGCTAAAGGGTTATCGTTACGCACAACTGTCGGAACCAATATTATCAATCAGCGGCTGGATTATTACGGAGGAAAGGCACTTCAGTATATTTCTGCCAGCGCCAATGGTATTGCTGAAGTCAGAAGTAATCAGTACAAGTCCTGGCAATTTGAAAATTACCTGACCTATATCAAAGATATCAACGATGTACATTCGATTACAGCGATGGCAGGTTTGTCGTGGCAGCATATCGACCGTTTTGAGCATTTTATCAGGACACAGAATTTCGGTGACGATTATTTTCAGTTTTATAATCTTGCAGCCGGCGCAAGCCCGCAGGCTCCTTCTTCGTTTGGACAAGCATATGGTCTGAACTCGTATTTTACACGTCTGAACTATGGTTTCAGGAATAAGTACCTGGTCACTTTCACCGGACGTATGGACGGTTCTTCCAAATTCGGGGAAAATAATCAGTATGCTTTCTTCCCTTCAGCGGCACTTGCCTGGAGAGTCATTGAAGAGGACTTTATGCAGAGTGCACCGGCCATATCCAATCTGAAACTCCGTGCCAGTTATGGTGCTACCGGAAACTCCGAAATCCCGGCGTACAGAGCGTTAGCGGGTATGGGAAGTTATGATGTGATTTTTAATGGCCAGCGGGAAATTGGCATTGGTATTAACCGTATGGCGAATCCTAACCTGCAATGGGAAAAAACATATCAGGTAGACTTTGGACTGGAACTGGGATTGTTTCAGAACCGCCTGAATTTTGAGCTGGATCTCTATCGCAGAAAGGCGGTTGATATGTTGCTGGATGCACCGCTGCCTACTTCCAGTGGGTATGGTGTGATTATGAGGAATATCGGAAGTATGGAAAACAAGGGAATTGAGTTCGCTTTGAATTCCGTCAATATCAGGACAGAGAATTTTAGCTGGAATACTACCTTCAACTTATCGGTCAATAAGAATAAAGTGCTTGCCTTGTCAGGTGGTAGTGACATCTATTCAGGGGCTACGGTGATCCGCGTGGGCGAGCCGGTGGGTTCTATGTTTGGCCGTGTGCATCTGGGTACATGGGGTACGCATGAAGTAGAAGAAGCTGAGAAATACAACAGTAAACCGGGTGATGTCAAATATCTTGATATTAACGGTGACGGGATTATCAATGATAACGACCGCACGATAATCGGCAAAGGTATACCAGACGGATTTGGGACCTTCCTCAATACGTTCCAGTACCGTAATTTCTCGCTGACCGTTGATTTGCAGTATATGTATGGCAATGATGTACTTGACCGGAGTATTCACTCTGCTGAAGACCGTCAGGGCATTGCCAACAGTTATAAAACAGTGTTGAATGCGTGGACAGAAACCAACCAGAATACACCCATTGCCCAGGTCCGTCCCATTGCAGCCGGTTATACCACCAACAATGATACCCATAAGGTAACAGATGCTTCATTTATCCGCGGCCGCAATTTGCTGCTGGCCTATACATTCCCAGGCTCTGTTGCTTCAAAACTGAAGCTGGACCGTCTGCGGGTATATGGGTCTGTACAGAACTTTTTTGTGGCTACGAAGTATTCAGGCTTCGATCCGGAGGTTTCTAATTCGGGTTCTCCGTTCGATCAGGGTTTCGGGCTCTATGATTATCCCAGACCCCGCGTATTTATGCTTGGTATTAATGTAGGTTTATAATTTGTGACAAACTGTTGTAAAATGACGACAATGAAAAATAAAAGCTTTATCATATATATGGTGGCCGGAATGGTTGCCATGAGCGGATGCTCCGACTTTCTCAACGAATCGGACCCCAGTAACTTTACAGTCGAAAATTATTTTACCAAACCTGAACATGCGACCAGCTCCGTAAATGCGATTTATGCCAGCATGCGTGATCCGATGGGCAGTGGATTTGGTGGTGGCACGTGGATGATGACAGAATTTGCCACAGGTCTGGCAGCCACAGATCTGGGTCAGGCTGTCAACAGTTACTTTGTGAAGGACCTGAAAAATACTTCCGATAACGGTTACGGGCAAGCCTACTGGACGGCATATTACAAGGGTATCGGAAACGCTAACCTTTCCATAGCGAAGATCCCGGAAATCAATATGGACGCGACCCAGGCACAGAAATTACTGGCGGAAGCCCATTTTCTGAGAGCATGGTATTATTTTCAGCTGGTTCAGATGTTTGGCAATATCCCCCTGATCACTGAACCTGTAAATTTACAATCAGAGCAGCTGTATCCTGATCCTGCTACTCCGGAAGAGGTTTACAACCTGATCGTGGCTGATCTGAAAACGGCAGAAGCTGCAGGTCTGAAATGGGTAGAAAGCAGCGGCAGAGTAAGCCAGGGAGCTATCAAATCACTAATGGCCAAGGTATACCTGACCATGGCCGGTTATCCGCTTCAGAAAGGTGCGGAATATTACCGCTTAGCTTCTCAGAAAGCTGAGGAGGTGATTGCCTCCAATCAGTTCAGACTGTTTGATACGTATAATGATTTGCATAATCCTGCAAAGAAGAATATCGAAGAGAATATCTTCATGATACAGTATAAAACGCAGATCATCCCGTCAGGATGGCAGGTTTCCATTATTCCCTATAACAAGAATATTTCGCAGTATTCGGATGAAACAGGTGGAATTTATGCGACTGCTGATTTTGCACGTTCCTTTGATCCGGCTGATTTGAGAGGAAAAGAAAAGCAGTTTTTCTATACCAGGTTTACACTTGAAGCCGACCGGACCAGGGAGATTGACCTGGGGGGGTATTTTATTTATAAGCATTTCGATAATACTGCACATACCAGTACTGCTAACAGCGACCTGAACTGGCCTGTGCTGAGATATGCTGATGTGTTGCTGATGTATGCCGAGGCTGAAAATGAAGCAAACGGCCCTTCGGCAAAAGTGTATGATGCTGTCAATGCTACCAGGAAAAGAGCTGAGCTGCCGGATCTTTCGGGCCTCTCAAAAGAACAGTTGCGGGAGGAAATCTGGAAAGAGCGCTGGTATGAACTATGTTTTGAAAATATTACCTGGTTTGATATGGTCAGACTTCGCAAGGCGTTTAATGTGTCTACCAAAAAGTTTGATGACTATGTCGGCCACCAATTTTCTTATGGTCCTGTAGTGAGTGAAAAGGAGCTCTTATTTCCTATTCCCACACTGGAACTGAAAAATAATACGAAGCTGAACCAGAACGAAGGATATTGATGAATGGGCTGAGGTAATGCGTCAGTTTCAGAAAGATGTAAAATTATTTGATCCCCGGTTATTGATTCCAGCAGATGAACCGCCTGTCTATGATAGCAGGCGGTTTTATAGGTTAACCGGTGATTTGACTTTTTGTAATATACCATGAATTCCGTAAAATGGAGGATTTGTTTCTTCACAGAAAACCTAGTATTAAGCTGGTAGCAGTCTCCTTAATTAAAGAAAATATGATAAATTGACAATATAAAAGTTTAAGTCCCTAACTATAATCTTATCGTTTGCTTTATATGAATAAAATTGGATTTAATGCCCTGGTTTGGTCTGCCGGAATGTCCGGGCAGATGTTTCCCATTATTGACAGATTAAAAGAAACCGGATACGACGGAGTTGAATTTTTTGTAGGTGATCCTGATGTGGCTGCCTATAAAAAAGTAGGGGATTATGCAAAAAATGTCGGTTTGGAAACCACCGCTGTCTTTGTAATGGGGAAAGATGCCAATCCGATTGACCCGTCTGCCGCTGTTCGTGCCAAAGGGCTGGATCAGATCAAATGGAATCTTGACCGGGTACATGATCTGGGGGCAAGTGTGGTATGTGGCCCTATACACTCGGCCCACACTGTTTTTGCTAATCATCCCGCTCAGGATGAGGAATATAAATGGAGTGCGGAAGTGCTGCATGCAGCTGGTGAATATGCCTCACAGGCAGGGATTACCCTGGCTTTGGAAGCACTGAACCGCTTTGAATGTTATCTGGCCAATACGATGGAACAACTGGTACGGCTGATCAAAGAAACGGATCATCCTAATGTGAGAGCCATGTTTGACACGCACCATGCCAATATTGAAGAGAAAAAGCTGGGAACTGCCATTCATACCATTGCACCTTATCTTGAACACGTGCATATCAGTGAAAACGACAGAGGTACACCCGGCGACGGCCATGTTCCGTTTGATGATGCTTTCGCAGCCCTGGCAGCTATTAACTACAAAGGCTGGCTTACTATTGAGGCATTTTCAAGAAATGATCCTGATTTTGCCAATGCAATCGGCGTATGGCGGGAATATTCCCTGCCCTGGGATATTGCTGAGAAGGGGTATCGTTTTATTAAAGACAATTGTGTAAAACACGGATTGCATTCGTAGTCCCGCTATGCATTTCTGTACAATAAGAAGACCACCGGCCGGCGGTCTTCTTATTGTTTTACAGCGAATTTCTCCTTATTACTGTAAACGGATTTTTTACTTTTATCTTCTTGCCGTCCAGTAACAATGCTGCCGCAGTCCGTCCCATGGTTTCAAAATCGGTAGTCATTACGGTAATGCCATCGGCGAGGACTTCTTTCAGGGTGGTATCATTAAAAGACAGAATACCGATATCCTGCCCCAGCTTCATAGGGGTTTGTCTGACTTTCTTAATAAGTTCCGTTAAAACGGTTTCCTGAATAACTACATAGGCGGTTCCGGTATGGATGACTTCATCCCAGGCATGTTCGATAATCCGGAAATCTTTACCGTATGAAACGCAGTAAGACCTGAATCCCCGGATAATTTCAGAAGGATAATTGCCATCGCTGGGGAATATGAGTACGAGCTCTGAATATTTATGCAGCAAATCATCCAGGTTTTCCAATGCCCTGAAAATATCTTTCTCGAAATCCTGAAAAATGGCCAGATATTCTCCCGCCAGCTCCGGAATATCACGGTCAAGCAGTACCAGTTCATTCTTAGGGATTTCTTCCAGAAGTGCATGAATATCAATTTTTTCAAGTCCTTCAAAAAAATGCGGCATAATGACATAGTAATTGTACTTGCCTTTGTTTTCTTCCCATAATTCTTTGAACAAAACAGCATTGTAATGATGAATGTACAAATCGACCGTGGCGTTATCGCCTAAAGTTTCCAGAAATGAATAATAGATTAGTTTTTTGTAGGCACTCATCTTATTCAGCACCAGCAGCACTCTTATCTTTTTGTTGTCAGGTGCCTGAATGAAATAGCCTTTCCCCCTTACCGACTTGATAATCCCCTTTTCTTTTAGTTCATTGTAGGCTTTTTCGACCGTATCGCGTGCAAGATAATGCTCTTCGGCCATTTCGTTAATGGACGGGAGCTGTTCGTTTCGCTTTAAGATTCCCTTTTCAACCGCTCTTGTGACTGACGCGATAATCTGTTTATACTTTGGAACCGGTGAATCAGGATCAATTGTAATCATGGTATTGCAATGAGTATATTAAAAAAAAATCTGCTTAATGGAATATTATCCGAATTTTTCCTGCCGATAACAGGAAAGCACAGGACACGAAAGTAGAGAAAGCAATAGAATTTTGGAATAGGAAAATTATAAAAAATAAATAATACGTAACATTATGAGTTCAGCAGGACAGTCAGATACTTATCTATACGTCAATAATTACTGGGATGACGCGCATGCTGATACCCTGGCCAACGACGAAGTAGGCTTATTTTTATACCGCTCCAACCAGCTAGGCCGTGATCTGCGCATTACCAACTATGGTGGTGGTAATACCAGCGTTAAAACTACTGAAAAAGATCCTATTACTGGTGAAGATGTGCCGGTAATGTGGATTAAAGGTTCGGGTGGTGATATTGGCACTTTGACGCGTAAAGGTCTTGCGGGATTGTATCATGACCGACTTCTGGCACTGAAAGACCGTTACCGTGGTCTGGAATTTGAAGATGAAATGGTAGGTCTGTTTGGTTATTGTATGTTTGATCTTGAATCAGCGGCTCCTTCTATAGATACTCCTTTACATGCGTTTGTGCCCTACAAGCACGTGGATCACCTCCACCCTGACGCTCTGATTGCCATTGCTGCCTCTAAAGACGGAGAAACGATTGCTAAAGAAATCTGGGGTGATAAAGTTTCATGGGTTCCCTGGCAGCGTCCGGGTTTTGATCTGGGGTTACAGATTGCTCAGTGCTTTGTGGATAACCCTGGTGTGGAAGTGATTATTCTGGGTGGACATGGCTTGTTTACGTGGGGTAATACCGCCAAAGAAAGTTATTTCAACAGTCTGAATGCTATTGAAAAAGCATCGGCTTATCTGAATGCAAATTATGGCAAAAAACGCCCGGTATTTGGCGGAGCGAAGATAGAAAGTTTTGAGGAGGGTGTCCGTAAGGAAAAAGCAGCTTTACTTGCTCCATACCTTCGCGGATATTGCTCTCAGTTCCGCCCGATGATCGGTCATTTTACGGACGATGCACGTGTGCTGGAATTTATCAATTCAAATGACCTGGATCGTCTTGCCCCTTTGGGAACCAGCTGTCCTGATCACTTCCTTCGTACTAAAATCCGTCCTATGGTACTCAACGGTATTGACGAAGTGATTGATGATAAGGAAAAACTGAAAGAATACCTGGCTGCACGCTACGAAGCTTACCGTGCTGATTATGCCGGATATTATGAGCGTTGTAAAAGAGATAACAGTCCTGCCATGCGCGACCCTAATCCGGTCGTGATACTGTGGCCGGGTGTGGGGATGTTTACTTTTGCGAAGGATAAGCAAACGGCCCGTGTTGCCTCTGAGTTTTATATTAATGCCATCAATGTGATGAAAGGCGCCGAGGCGGTGAGCGAATATGTCGCATTACCTGAGCAGGAAGCCTTTGATATTGAATACTGGTTGCTGGAAGAAGCAAAGCTCCAGCGTATGCCTAAACCTAAAGCACTTTCCGGAAAAATTGCTTATGTAACCGGTGGTACCGGAGGTATTGGACGGGCTATTGCAGAAGAGCTGATGAAAAGCGGTGCTGTAGCCGTTCTGGCTGACCGCGACCTGCTGGCTGCTTCTGAAGAGGAGGTCGGCAAAATATATGGTAAGGATAACGTACGGGCTACTGCAATTGACGTGACCAATGCCGCAGCTATTGCAGAATCGTTGAAGCAGACTGTCCTGGCTTATGGTGGTGTGGATATCATTGTAAACTGTGCAGGTATTTCTATTTCCAAATCTATTGAAGATACTACAGAAACAGACTGGGATCGTCTGCAGGATATTCTTGTAAAAGGACAGTTCCTGGTTTCACAGCAGGTGACTGAGATTCTGAGAAAGCAGAATACCGGCGGGGATATTGTCAATATCGCCAGCAAAAACGCTCTTTTTGCCGGACCTAATAATGTCGGATACGGAACCGCTAAAGCTGCTCAGTTACATATGAGCCGTTTGCTGGCTGCCGAATTGGGTAAAGACAAGGTAAGAGTCAATACAGTAAACCCTGATGCCGTTTTACGTAACAGTAAAATATGGGCAGGAGACTGGGCTGAAGGCCGTGCAAAAGCCTATGGTGTTGCGGTAGATGATTTACCTGCACTTTATGCAAAGCGTACTATCCTGAATGAAGAAATTCTTCCGGAAGACATTGCTACAGCGGTAAGAGTGTTTGTAGACGGAAGCCTGCCGAAATCTACCGGAAATGTGCTGAACGTAGACGGAGGTTTTGCAGCTAGTTTTGTAAGATAAGCAGAGCGGTATATAAAGGCGGTCCCGGCAATGATTTTATTAAAATCGGATCGGGACCGCCTCTTATGCTGAATAACCTGAAAGCAAAATGGCACGACAGGCGTTTAAAATGAAGCTGTTCGAAGGACAGATAGAAGAATATCAGAGAAGGCATACAGAAATATGGCCGGAACTGCAGCAGTTGCTGAAGGAAACCGGAATTCACAATTATTCGATCTTTCTGGACGAAGAAACTCTGGATCTTTTTGGGGTAATGGAGGTGGATAATGACGTTGCGCAACTCGCCTTGCCGGAGCATCCGGTGATGCAGAAATGGTGGCAATACATGAAAGACATTATGGAAACCAATCCCGACGCCTCTCCGGTAAGCATACCTCTTCGTGAAGTTTTCTTCCTTAAATGAACCGTTTTGGTTGTAATTAACAGGGAATTGTTTATAATTTGAGCTGATTTAAACGATCCCTTTTTCAGATACATTATGTTACATTCCAGAATTTTAGGATTTTTATTGTTTATTCTGCTCCTGAGCAGCTGTCAGAAAGCCAGTTATACTTCGATAGCTCCGCCATGGGAACCTGATTTTGATTTAACCCGGCATGAAAAGACTATTCTGGAGTATGAAGAAGCAGATAAGAAAAATTTCCCGCCCAAAGGGGGTATGGTAATGCTGGGTAGTTCGAGTTTCAGGATGTGGCGTACTTCTTATGAAGATCTGGCTCCGCTACCGACTATCAACAGGAGCTTCGGCGGTAATACCCTTCCCGAAGTTATTCATTACCTTGACAGGACCGTTTTTCCTTATGAGCCGGCTTCGGTGGTCGTTTATTGCGAAAATGACATGTTTGGAAAAAAAACCAAGACGCCTGAGCAAACCCGGGATGCTTATGTTGAACTGACCCGACTGATCAGAGAAAAACTGCCCAATGTCAAAATGTATTACGTTTCCATGAAACCATCCCCTTCCCGTGTAAATAAACAACCCGATGTCATTAAAGTGAATAAGCTCATTGGTGACTTTGTGAAAAAGGATAAAAATCATGAGTATATCGATATCTGGCCTGTGATGATGAAGGATGGGAAGCCTGATGGCAGCATCTTTCTGAAAGATAGTCTGCACATGAACCGGGAAGGTTATGAAAGATGGATTAAGGTTCTGAAACCCGCATTATCTGAATAAAAATTTGTTATTTGGCTATTCAACACTAAAACTTAACCTTTAAAATGTCCTTGCAGGAATATATCAGCGATCATAACCATAAACTGTCAGCTGAACTTGATTTTAAGTGGGGTTTTCTGGCTGAAACACTGGCCAGACAGGGGCGTAACCCTGAAGCGATGCTTAAAAGCCTGGCTGATTTTCAGGTAGCTGTTCCCAGCTGGGCACTTGGAACAGGCGGAACACGTTTCGGAAGATTCCCGATTGGTGGAGAACCCCGTAATCTGGAAGAAAAAATTGAAGATGTAGGGTTGATTCATGCTTTGAACCGTTCTTCAAACAGTATTTCATTGCATATCCCCTGGGATATTCCTTCTGATGCAAAGGCTATTGCCGATTTACTGAAAGCCAATGACCTGGTCATTGACTCTGTCAATTCCAATACGTTTCAGGATCAGAAAGATCAGCAGCACTCCTATAAATTCGGATCACTCTGCCATACGGAGGAGGAAATAAGAAAGCAGGCGGTTGAACACAATATTGAAGTAGCAAAATATGGACAGGCGCTCGGAGATGAATGTAAAACACTGACGATATGGCTGGCTGACGGCTCTGATTTTCCTGGTCAGCATCACTTCCGGAGGGCGTATCAGCGTACGCTTGATTCCATTTCGGAAATATATAATGCATTGCCGTCAGACTGGACGCTGCTCCTGGAATATAAACCGTATGAGCCACATTTTTATTCCATGATTATTCCCGACTGGGGAACTTCCTACAGCCTTTGTCAGCGTGTAGGAGACCGTGCCCAGGTATTGGTTGATCTGGGACATCATTTGCCTAATACAAATATTGAACAGATTGTCGGCAGGCTGATGATGTTCGGGCGTTTGGGAGGTTTTCACTTCAACGGATCCATGTACGGTGACGATGATCTTACCACCGGCTCCATCAAGCCTTATCAGCTTTTTCTGATATTCTGTGAACTGGTTCAGGGAATGCAGGATAAATATGTGAGCAATCCTGATCTTGCCTGGATGATTGACGCAAGCCATAATATCAAAGATCCTGTTGAAGATCTGCTTCAGTCAGTACAGGCAATTAAAACCGCTTACGCCAAAGCATTGCTGGTGGATACCAATGCTTTATTTGAGGCGCAGGACAGTAATGATGTGGTGCGTGCTCAGGAAATTCTGGAGGCGGCATTTCAGACAGATGTACGGGCTTTGGTAGCAGCTTCACGTAATAAAGCAGGTGGTGCGATTGATCCGCTGAAATTTTACCGTGAACACCATCTGAGACAACAACGTATTGACGACCGGGGGAAATTTGCAGTTGCGACCGGTTTATAAGAAATCCCGGAAATAATGGATTTTGGTTTTCCTGAGATTAATATTAAAAGATAATCTGCCCTAAAAGTAAGATAAAATGAAAGTAACGGTTGTTTTTGATATTGGACGTACCAATAAGAAATACGTTTTATTTGATAAAGATTTTCAGATTGTTGAAGAATACAGTGAGGTCCTTCCGGAAATAACAGATGAGGATGGCTTCCCTTGTGATGACCTGATACTGCTGTCGGACTGGCTCCAGCACCATTGGAAGCAGCTGCTTAATGACGAACGCTTTGAAGTGGTGGCTGTCAATGCCACAGCCTATGGTGCCAGTTTTGTGCATCTGGATGCAGAGAACAAACCACTCACCCATCTGTATTCATATCTTAAACCATTTCCCAAAGCCATTGCCGAGCAGTTTTATTCCACTTATGGTGATGCTAAAACCATTGCTTTGCAAACAGGCTCACCGGAATTGGGTATGCTCAACTCGGGCTTGCAGATTTACTGGCTGAAATACGCCAGGCCCGAAATTTTCAGGAAGATAAAGTATTCACTGCATTTACCCCAATATGTTATATATCTGCTCACAGGAAGACAAGTGAGCGAATATACTTCCATTGGCTGCCATACAGCGCTCTGGAGTTTTGAAATGATGGATTATCATCCGTGGGTTAAAGCCGAAGGGATTGATAAAATTTTTCCGCCGTTACTGGCTTCTTCGTCTTTCATTCAGCGGGTCGGAAAAAAAACCATCCAGTCGGGCTTTGGTATGCACGACAGTTCATCTGCGCTGATTCCTTATCGTATTGCATTTAAAGAACCGTTTGTACTGCTTTCAACAGGAACCTGGTGTATTAATTTCAATCCGTTTAACGCCCGGCCACTGACATTTGACCAGCTGGAAAAAGACTGCCTTCATTATATGAATTCGGAAGGTAGCGGAGTAAAGGCATCCCGGATATTCCTCGGGCGTGAACATGACCATCAGGTATCCAGAATTGCCGCTCATTTTGATATTGCTTTTGATTTTTATAAAAAAGTAACCTATAATCCGCAGTATTTTCAGGAAAAATCTCCGGCATTTATTCCTGCATGTATGGAAGGCAACGGTCCGAAACCCGAGAAACAGACGGGGCTGTGGGATATTTCAGGTTTTGGTACTGCTGAATCAGCGTATCACCATTTACTGGCCGGCCTGACTGACCTGCTTGGTATTTCGTTACGTCTGGTTGGAGCCGAAGAGGTGGAGTCTATCTATATTGATGGCGGTTTTGCCCGGAATCTGATTTTTACCCAGCTGATAAAAAAAGCATTTCCCAAACAAAAAATCTATTCCACCGATCTGCCCTATGCAACGGCATTGGGAGCCGCTTTATATGTTCAGAGACCGCAGGAGTTTGCTTTTCCCGGGAAAAATCAGGAAGTGGAGTAGTGATATTTATTGATTTTATTGTGAAGTGGCAGGATAGTGCAGGAAAGTTGTATGCGTGAAAATGTATATTATTACACATCATTCAGTACAGAACTGACAATTCCTAAATCTTAAAGGCTCTTTCTAAACCCTTATCTTTTTTGCTTCACAGCAACGTCAGGTCGTTATTCCAGTCTTTTTCCGTGTTATCAGCCGCATAGTCAGCAATGTTAAGCAGGTAAAGGTTACCTTTGTATCGTTATTACTAAGTGAATCTGAAAATACAATCCTGTGAATTATCTCTCGGCAGAAAATATAGCCAAGTCCTTTGGCGATAAGTGGCTTTTTAAAAATATTACATTCGGGTTGAATAAAGGAGACAAAGTAGCGCTTATCGGTACCAATGGCACTGGTAAAACTACTTTTCTTTCTATTCTGGCCGGCCTCATGCCTCCCGACGAAGGTGAGGTAAGTATGCGGAAAGACATTCGTCTGGCTTATCTTGACCAAAACCCTGATTATGATGAAACACTTCCTGTTATGGAAGTGATTTTCGCTTCTTCCAACCCGGTGGCCCAGGTCGTGAAAAGCTATGAAAATGCCGTGCTTACCGGTAATAATGAAGAAATGACAAAACTGCTTTCAGAGATGGAAACCCTGGGAGCATGGGATTTTGAAACCAGAGCACGGGAAATTCTCGGAAAACTGGGGATATTCAATCTGAATGAACTTTATGGAAATCTGTCGGGTGGACAAAAAAAACGTGTCGCTTTATCCAAAGTGCTGCTGGAAGCTCCTGACTTGCTTATTCTTGATGAGCCTACCAACCATCTTGATCTGGATACGGTGGAATGGCTCGAAAATTTTCTCAATACGGCCAGTATAACGCTGATGATTGTTACCCACGACCGCTATTTTCTGGATCGTGTCTGCAATACGGTTCTTGAGCTTGACGGAGGTTCTGCTTATACTTACAAAGGTAACTATGGTTATTATCTTGAGAAAAAAGCGGAAAGGGAAGCCATTGAGAGTGCTGAGATTGACAAGGCTCGTAACCTGATGAGGAAAGAACTGGACTGGATCAGGAGGCAGCCCAAAGCCAGAGGAACGAAAGCAAAATATCGTGTGGATGCTTTTGATGGCCTGAAAGATAAGGCCAGCCAGCGGAAGTTTGATAATCAGATCGAACTGAATGTAAGGTCCACAAGGCTGGGAAGCAAGATTCTTGAATTGCAGAGTGTGGGGAAACGGTACGGTGAAAAAGAACTGATACATAATTTTCTGTATACCTTCAGGAAAGGCGACCGGATTGGAATTGTCGGAAAAAACGGCATGGGAAAAACGACGCTTCTGAAGATGATTACGGGGGAAATCCGCCCGGATAACGGACAGGTAGTAAAGGGGGATACTGTGAATTTCGGATATTATACACAGGATGAACTGCTCTATGCCGACGGCCAGCGGGTATCGGATATGGTAAAAGATAAAGCGGAAGTGGTAAGGCTCGGAACAGGGCAAACCGTAACGGCTTCCCAATATTTACAGGCCTTCCTCTTTCCGCCGAATAAGCAGCATGATATGGTTGAAAAACTGAGCGGTGGTGAAAAACGCCGTCTTCAGTTGCTGTTGATGCTGATGCAGGAACCCAATTTTCTTATTCTTGATGAGCCTACGAATGATCTGGATATTACCAGTCTGAATGTACTGGAAGAATTCCTCTCTAATTTTCCGGGCTGTCTGATCATTGTGTCACACGACCGCTATTTTCTGGATCGCCTGGTCGATCACTTATTTGTCTTTGAAGGGGATGGGAAAATCAAAGACTTCCCAGGTAATTATACCGACTATCGGATCTGGCTGGAGGAAAAAGAAGCCGCAGAGGCTGCTGAAGCGAAAAAAATACAGAAAACTACGGTTCAGGAACAAAAGCCAAAAGAAACTGCTAATGAAAACAGAAGAAAATTATCCTTCAAGGAGAAAAAGGAATTTGAACAACTAAGCACAGAAATAGAGGCGCTCGAAAAACAGAAAGAACTATTGATTGCCGAACTGAATAAAGGGGGGCAGCATGAAGAATTAATGAAAATATCGAGAGCGCTGGAAGAACTGTCGGCTGATCTGGAAGAGAAGGAATTTAGATGGCTTGAGCTGTCAGAATTTGCGTAACTTTGTCGTTCTGTTTCTGATGGCCGGAGCCGTCGGAACTCTCTTTCAGATAAATTTATTTTATGAATACCATTGTTGAATTTTTTCAATACCTCCTTAACTCTGAAGAGTTGATTCGTACAGGTGGTTTAATTGTGATTACACTCATCGTATTTGCTGAAAACGGACTTTTCTTTGCGTTTTTTCTCCCTGGCGATTATCTGGTGTTTCTGGCAGGTGTTTTTTGCGGAACGCAGGTACTGAATGTACCCATTCTGCTGTTGCTCACCTGTCTGATCCTGGCTGCTATCCTGGGATCTCTTACAGGATATGTCTTTGGCTGGTATTCGGGTGAAAAGCTGGAGAAAAAAGAAGATTCAATATTTTTCAAGAAGAAATATATTGAAACCACTCAGAAATACTTTAAAAAATACGGAAGCAGGACCTTGGTGATCAGTCGCTTTCTGCCGATTGTAAGAACCTTTGCTCCCATACTGGCGGGTATCGCAAAAGTCCCTTTCCCGACTTATTTTCTTTATAATGTGGTGGGCGGCGTAGTATGGATTGTACTCCTGACCGGAGGTGGCTATCTGTTCGGAGAGAAGTTTCCCGGTATCATTGATTATGTTGAATATATCATATTGTTTTTCCTGGCTATTACAACCGTGACCGTGATCAAAGGGTATCTGAACGCGAGAAAGGAAATGCAGTAATTATCATAAAAATCCAGCAGATAAATCATGAGTTATTTAAACAGGCGTCCGCGTCGTAACCGGAAATCAGCGGCGGTCAGGGATCTGACACAGGAAACCATTCTTACGGTAAAAGATCTGATCTACCCGATGTTTGTTGTGGAAGGGAAAGGGGTGAAAAGCGAGATTAAATCCATGCCGGGCATACACCGTTTTTCCATTGATACATTATTGGAAGATCTGCGGGAAGTAGTGGATCTGGGTATTCCGTCAGTTTGCCTTTTTCCCAATTACCCTGAAGATAAAAAAGACAGTATTGCGTCAGAAGGCTATAAAGAAGGGACCTTATACCTCAATGCACTGAAGGCAGTAAAAGATAAATTTCCTGAACTGGCTTTAATGACCGATATAGCGATGGACCCTTACAGTAGCGACGGACACGACGGGTTTGTGGAGAATGGTGAAGTAATCAATGACGTTACGCTGGACATACTGGGGAAAATGGCTGTGGCACAGGCAAAAGCCGGAGCCGATATCCTGGGACCAAGCGATATGATGGACGGAAGGGTTGGTTATATCCGTTCAATGCTTGATGACGAAGGGTTTACCGATGTCAGTATCATGTCCTATACAGCCAAATATGCCAGTGCCTATTACGGCCCTTTCAGGGACGCACTCGACTCGGCACCAAAGTTCGGCGATAAGAAAACCTATCAGATGAACCCGGCCAATAAACGGGAAGCTTTGCTTGAGGCACAGCTGGATGTGGAAGAAGGAGCGGATTTTTTAATGGTAAAGCCCGCCTTAGCGTATCTGGATATTATCAGTATGCTGCATGATCACTTTGATCTGCCCGTGACTGCCTATAATGTTTCAGGAGAGTATGCTATGGTGAAAGCGGCCGCACAAAACGGATGGCTCGACGGGGAACGCATTATGATGGAAAATCTGATGAGTATACGGAGGGCCGGAGCGAAGGGTATTCTGACCTATTTTGCAAAAGAAGCGGCTCAGGTACTTTGGAAGAAATAACTTCCGGAACCTGAACCGCTTCCTGTTTAAACGCAATACGATCCGTTACCGCATGGATATGTTCTGATCGTATTGCGGATTATATTGTTTGAATTGTTTGCGCAGATTAATTAATGCATAACGCATTCTCCCCAGGGCCGTATTAATGCTTACGCCGGTTGCGTCAGCAATTTCCTGAAAGCTCAGATCTTCATAGTGCCTCATTATTAACACTTCGCGCTGTACGTCGGGAAGCCGCTGAATCATTTCCCTTAGCTGATCGTGCGTTTCCTGCCTGATCTGTACGGATTCAATCGAATCCTCAGAAAAGTCAAGAGAATTAAATACGTTGCTCCCATCTTCAAATACAACATTAGGATATCTTTTTTCCCTGCGGAAAAAATCAATCGCCAGGTTGTGGCCGATTCTGAGTATCCAGGGTAAAAATTTCCCTTCTTCGTTATATCTGCCTCCTTTGATTGTATCTACAGCTTTGATAAAGCAATCCTGTAACAGATCTTCTGCTACATATTGGTCCTTCACAATTAAGTAAATGGTAGTGTAAAGCCGTGCTTTGTGGCGGTTTAATAGTGTTTCAAAAGCACGCTCATCTCCCTGAATGTACAGCGAAATCAACTCACTGTCGCTAACCTGGATCTTCTCCATTGTATGTGTTCGATTTAGTTAACGTAGAGCTTAATTTCTATACTGTGGTCTCCTTTCTTTTTAGTTTATGATCGTATTAATCCTGACCTCAGGGAGTCAGCCGAGGTCAAAGAAATATATTTGCTGAAACTTTTGCAAGTTTTTAGACTTATTTTTGATAAAAATCCGTTTGAACAGCATTTAACTGATGGTTTACATTCCTTCGTGGATGGAGTATAAATCCGCTGTTTTGAGTGAGTTGCTGCGGAGAGGGGTATGGGTGGGCTTTCAGCAGATACGTAACAGGAATTTTCGGGAATGTTATAAAATTTTGTCTCCCGGTTGACATGACCACGACCGGTTCAGCGTTAAGAATCAGGGGGGATTAGAGAGAGACTGCCGGTTGAGTAGGGCGGTATTGAATTTGAATTCATTTTTATTATTTTTATTCTCATTTCATCATCATGCCGGGATTGAGAATCTCAAAACCGGATCTCAGAGATGATATTGAGATTTTACCGTTGACCCAACTGTTGTATATAGCCATGGACTTAAGATCTTTAACCGAGCTGACCAGGCAGGGCGAGGGGAAAAGGCTGGAATTTAAGTTGAAAACGAATCATCCTGAAAAGATCGTCAGGGAGCTGGTCGCATTTGCCAACACCGGGGGAGGGAAGCTCCTGGTAGGTGTAGATGATGCGGGTAACATCAAAGGATTGAAATATCCTGACGGGGATCTGTTTGTATTGAACAAGGCCATCCGGACACTATGTTTCCCTCCATTGCCGTTTACTACTGAGAGAATCAGTGTCGGTAACGAAAAGGAAGTACTGGTATATCATATCGCGCATAGTCCGGATAAACCTCATTATGTACAGCAGGAAGACGGCAGGAAAATCGTTTATGTCAGAATTGATGACCGTTCTGTACAGGCCAGCAGGGAAGTATTTCAGATTATGCAGCGTTCCGGAGCCGGGCGTGATGTAAAATTCAGCTATGGAGAAAAAGAGAAAAAGCTGATGCAGATACTTGATGAGCAGCCGAGTGTTACCGTAGAATCGTTTGCCGTTAAGGCGGGGATTCCGCGAAAAACTGCCTCCCGCACACTTGTATTGCTGGTGCTGGCTAATGTGCTGGAAGTGCATCCTGATGATCTGGCAGACCAGTTTACAAGGACGGCCATGTAATAAAGCCGGTAAAAAACAGCCAGGTAATTGGGAAGCGGTGAATTTGTATTTAATTTAGCATCAGTTAAATTTATGAAAGTCTGAACAGGGTATAAATTGTAACCCTTTTCCTGTGAATTATGAATCGTCAGAAATTATATATTGCAATACTTTGCTGGATAGGTGGCTTTCTTTTAGCCTCCACACCGGGTTTCTCGCAGCTCCTGTCTAAAAAGAAAGGGAATCCGGAGGGAAAGAAAATGGCCAGTGAAGAGCTGATGGCTGACGGGATGCGGTTTGTGATGAAAGGTGAACCAGCCCAGGCATTACCTGTTTTTGAAGCCCTTATTCATGCCGAGCCCGCCGAGCCTTCCGGGTATTACATGCATGCGAAAGTCCTCAATGAGCTTAAGAAATATGATCAGGCTATCGTTTCTGCGAAAAAAGCATTTGATGCAGATCCGGCAAACGCAACTTACGGGGTTTTTCTGGCTGAATTGTATAACAGTCAGAAACTGTACGCTGAGGTAGTACCGGTTTATGAGAGTTTGCTGAAGCTGGAGCCGGGGAATGTTAATTTCGGAATTGAAATGGCCGCTGCTTATATTTTTACAGGCCAGTTTGAAAAAGCAATCAGTACCTATGATAACCTCGAAAAGGTGATGGGGGTGGCAGAGGAAATTACGCGCCAGAAACAACAGCTTTACCTCCGGCAGAATAAGCTTGAGGAGGCCATCGGGGAAAGCTATAAGCTCATCAATGCAGATCCCGGAGACTCGCAGCATTATGTTGAACTGGCCGAACTGCTGATTGCCAATGAGCGGATAGACGAAGCTATGAAGCCGCTTGAGGAGTCAGTCAGGCTTAACCCCGATGAGGCGCAGGCGCATGTATTGCTCGCTGATATTTATCGCAGAAAAGGGGATTTAAAGCGATGTAATGAAGAGCTGAAGATTGTTTTCTCCAATCATAACCTGGATGCTGAACCTAAAGTAAGAGTGCTGACAGGTTATATTTCCATGCTCAAAAGTAAAGAGGAAAAAGAAGATGCCCTTAACCTGTCCCGCCTGCTGGTAGAGACACATCCTGATGATGCGCGCTCTATGGTGATTTATGCAGATCTGCTTGCCCGTAACGGTGAAAAGGAAAATGCCAGAGATGTTTACGTTAAAGCATCAAAACTTGACCCGTCAATTTATGAGATCTGGGCAGCAATTCTCCAGCTCGACGGAGAATTAAATCAGATTGACAGCCTGATGGTGCATTCTGATCAGGCATTGGAAGTTTTTCCTAACCAGGGATTGCTCTGGTATTCAAACGGGACGGCCAATCTCATTAAAAAGAACTACAGCAGAGCCATTGAATCATTCGAAGAATGTCTCAACCTTACAACAGATCATCCTGACCTCGTCAGAGCAGTGAATGCCCAGCTGGGGGATGCCTATAATGCGAAAGGTGATCATGGCAAATCTGATGAATATTATGAGAAGGTGCTGAAAGAAGATCCTGATAATGACCATGTCCTGAATAATTACAGTTATTTCCTGTCTATGCGAAAGGAAAACCTGGATAAAGCCTTGTCCATGTCAACCCGTCTGGTGGGTAAACATCAGAACAATGCGACCTATCTGGATACGCACGCATGGGTGCTGTATGTAAGGAAAGAATATAATGAAGCACGCAAATTCCTTGAGAAAGCGATTCTGGATACGGCCAATGTAAATGGCACCATTATAGAGCATTATGGCGACGTGCTTTTTAAGCTCGGGCAGAAGGACAGAGCACTGGAACAATGGAAAAAAGCCAGATCGAAAGGAGAAACCAGTGATATTATTAACCGTAAGATAGAAACAGGCATTTTACATGAAAAGTAAATACCTGATCCTGATTCTTTTGTGCGCAGTACTGGCCTGCAAAAAAAAAACCGGGCATTTGCCTGATGCGGAAATATCATCAAAAGAGGCCTGGTTTGAGGTTCCTGAAGATGCTGCAGAAACGGATGGTGTAGAAATGCATGCTGCTGATTTTCAATGGTTAGCTTTTAAAAGCAGGTTGTCTTATCTATCAGAGGTCGCTTCTTTCGAAAATGCCAGCCTCACCCTGCGGATACAAAAAGACAGTGTTATATGGTTTTCCGCCACGCATCTTGGTTTTGAAGTCGCCCGTGCTATGTTCGACAGGGACTCTCTCCGGATGCTGAACAGGTTTCAGAAGGAATATGTCGTTTCTGATTACCGGCAGCTGAGCAATAAACTGGGAGTATGGCTGACTTATCCGCATTTACAGGCCTTGCTGACGGGAGATCCGGTTTATCCCGCAGATAAAGACCGGAATTGGTTCTATAAAAGTGATTCCAGCGATTTTTTTATTCAGTCAGATTTATTTCTGAAAATCAACACAGAGGTATTGCGGGTATCAGGAAGGCCACTGCGTACGATAGTGGAAGACAGCAGGAGCGGCAATCTGCTGAAGGTAATAAACAGTGGCTTCAGCAGAGTTGGGAATGCTTTAATACCCGGGCATATTATGATAGAAATGAGGGGTATATCAACACCTGGAAATGAAAAAAAAGGAACGAGTATATTACTGAACCATCAGAAAATAGATACCTTAGAGGCTGCACCGGGTTTTCCTTTTACAGTCCCTTCAAATTATAAGAGAATCGTATTATAATGAAGATTAAGTAAGAACATGACTACTTTTAATTCACAGAGTCATTAACTTTGTCCGGATTTTAAAGAGAGTAATTTATTACGATCATTTCGCCTGAAACAAGAACAATGTCCTTTAGATTTAATTATACTTTTCATTTTTTTTTCACTGCTATTCTGCTGTTTACGGCTGTGACCGCAGGCTATTCGCAAAAAAGCCGGGAGCAGATTGAAAAGGAGAAAAAGGAAAATCAGCAGAAAATTCAGTCGATCCAGGGTATTTTAAAGCAGACTTCAACCAAAAAACAGGCCAGCCTGGGGCAGTTGAAAGCTCTTTCCCAGCAGGTAGCTACTCAGAAAAAGCAGATCGACCTGCTGAATGACGATCTGAAAATATTGAATTCGGAATTAAAAAGTTTACAGAATTCAAGAAATAAGCTGGATAATGATCTTGAAAAACTGAAAGTGGAGTATGGGCAGATGATTTATGAAGCATCCAAAAGGAATGCATATCTTAATCAGCTGATTTTTCTGTTTTCTTCATCCACTTTTAATCAGTTTGTGCTTCGGTATAAGTATCTGAAACAATATACAGAAACCCGGCAGGGGCAGGTTGACCAGATGAAGGTAGTGCAGCAACAGATCAGTGAAAAGGTCAGGAGTATTACGGCAAAGCAGGAGCAGCAGAAAACCGTCCTGAACACCCGAATGAGTGAAGCGCAGAAACTGGAATTGCTGAAGTCGGAACAGGATGGAATTGTTAAAGAACTTTCTACGCAGGAACAGCAATTAAAGGCAGAACTTGCTGCAAACCGTCGGGCTGCAGCACAATTGGAAGCCACGTTAAGAAGAATAGTAGAGCGGGAAAGAAAGGAAAGAGAAGCCCGTGAGGCAAGAGAAAGAGCGGAAAGAGAGCGCCTGGCCCGTGAGCGGGCAGCCCGTGAAAAGGAAACAGGTATTAAGGAAGAACCGGTACCTGAGCCGGTTTCTACCGGAGGAATGACTACCGAGGAACTGAGGATAGCTTCTTCTTTTATGGCTTCGCAGGCCAGGTTACCCTGGCCGGTCAGAGGTTTTGTGTCAGATCACTTCGGGAGGAAAGCACACCCGGTTTTGAAAGGAGTGATGGTGGATAATCTGGGTGTTGATATTCAGACCAGCTCTAACGAATCCGTAAGGGCAGTTTATGATGGTACGGTACTGGATGTAACAGAAATGCCGGGCATGGGCAATGTGGTGGCGATACAACATGGCGATTACATGACGGTGTATGCCAAAATGAAAAGCGTATCAGTAAGTGCAGGGCAAAAAATAAAGGTAAGAGAAGCAATCGGAACAGTAGCGACAGATTCAGAAGGTACTTCAGAACTGCAATTTCAGATATGGAAAAGCACGACGCGTCTGAACCCGGAATTGTGGCTCCAGCGAAAGTGATCTGAAATAATTGAAAACAGTAAACGGATTGAAAGTATGTCAGTGCACAATTCAGAAATAAAGAGAATTACTACCCACAAGATTCAGGAAATGAAAAGTCGTGGGGAGAAAATCAGTTGCCTTACCGCCTATGATTATTCTATGGCTGGTATTGTAGACGCAGCAGGTATTGATCTTGTACTGGTTGGTGATTCCGCTTCTAATGTGATGGCTGGCCATGAAACAACGCTGCCCATTACACTGGATCAGATGATTTATCATGCCAGTTCTGTAGTGAGAGCTGTAAAACGGGCACTCGTAGTCGTTGATTTGCCTTTTGGTTCCTATCAGGGGGATTCCCAGGAAGCTTTACGCTCTGCTATCCGTATTATGAAAGAATCGGGAGCACATGCTGTAAAACTTGAAGGCGGACTTGAAATAAAGGAATCGGTCATCAGGATACTGAGTGCGGGTGTTCCGGTTATGGGGCATCTCGGACTAACCCCGCAATCCATTTATAAATTTGGTACCTATACCGTAAGGGCCAGAGAGACAGCTGAAGCAGAGAAGTTGCTTGAAGACGCTCAGTTACTGGAAAGCCTCGGATGTTTTTCCATGGTAATTGAAAAAATACCGGCATCGCTTACTAAGAAAGTAACAGAACTGGTAAATATCCCGGTAATCGGGATTGGCGCGGGACCTTATGCCGACGGGCAGGTATTGGTCTTACATGATGTGCTGGGGATTAATAAAGGCTTTAAGCCCAGATTTCTGCGCCAGTACGCCGATCTCCATACGGTAATGAGCGAGGCAATCGGTAATTATATAAGTGATGTCAAAAGTGGCTCATTTCCGGATATTAAAGAATCTTATTAAGCATTAAAGTTATGGCTAAAAGGCCTTATAAGGTGGTTTATGAAGATAATCACCTCCTGATCGTAAATAAAGAGCCGGGAGTACTGGTTCAGGGAGATTCCACCGGTGATCCTTGTCTGGTAGATATTCTGAAAGACTATCTGAAGAAAAAATATGAGAAGCCTGGTGCGGTTTTTCTGAATCCTGTCCACCGGCTGGATCGTCCGGTCAGTGGGTTAGTGGTTTTTGCCCGTACTTCCAAGGCACTTGAACGGATGAATGAAATTTTCCGTAAAAGGGAGGTACAGAAAGTATATTGGGCTATTGTTCAGAAAAAACCTGAGCAGGCTAAAGGGAAACTGGTCAATTGGTTGCTCAAGGACGAAGCGAAGAATATGACTACAGCCTATGATTATGAATATCCGGGCTCGCAGCGGGCAGAATTATCATACCGGTATATGGGTGAAGTTAACAAGCATCACCTTCTGGAGGTGATTCCCATCACGGGCCGCCCTCATCAGATACGTGTTCAGCTGGCAGGTATGGGATGCCCTATCAGAGGTGATATCAAATATGGTTATCCGCGTTTTAACACTGATAACAGCATTAATCTGCATGCACGCCGGTTGTTTTTTGAACACCCTGTCAAAAAGGAACCCATGATTTGCCGTGCCGGGGTGCCGGATAATCCGTTCTGGGAAGAATTCCTTTCTCTGGATACGGAAGTGATTAAAGATGAAAATATTCAATACCTGCACGAATAAGCAGGTGTTGAATCAGACTAATTTCATTTTCTGTTCGTTGTTTTTCAGGTACCATTTCTGGAATGGTTGTAATTCAACAGAAAAGAAACAGGATGAAAAATATGAAAAAATCAAGATTGATAATATTGGCTTCACTGTTGCTGATAACCGGTTTATTGGTTCCTGTACAGGTTTCTGCCGTCTCGGCCATGGAAACTGCTTCAGTCAGTATGAACGCTGAACAATTGTTTTCGGGGAAAAATAAAAAGAAAAAAGGTTACAAAAAACATAAGTCTAAAAAGATACTGGGCATTTTCAAAAGGAAGTCAGACTGCGGTTGCCCGAAGCATAAATAACAAAGTGCTGAACATTTTCCTTTAGTATACTTTCAGATTGAAATCTTTCTGTTACAGAATAGGTTACTTTTGATTACTTTTGCATTTTATAAATGTTAAGTGATTTAGAGAATACCTTTCATAAACATGAAAATTAATCTTCAGTATCAGGAAAAATTTGAATCCAGGCATCACGGTAAAGATGAGAATGAATTATCGGAAATGCTTCGTTTAACCGGTGTTTCTTCTCTGGACGAACTCATTGAGCAGACAGTTCCCCAGGCTATCCGTCTTCAGCAGCCACTGGAGTTGCCACTCCCGAAATCAGAATCAGATTTTTTGTCTGATTTTAAGAAACTTGCCCGTCAGAATGTTATCCTGTCTTCTTATATCGGAGCAGGTTACTATGATACCATAACGCCTTCTGTGATTCTGAGGAATATCCTTGAAAATCCTGCGTGGTATACCGCATATACGCCTTATCAGGCAGAAATTTCTCAGGGACGTCTTGAGATGCTTCTGAATTTCCAGACAGCCGTCTGCGACCTGACGGGAATGGAAATAGCGAACGCCTCTCTGCTGGATGAGGCTACAGCCGCCGCTGAAGCCATGTTTATGCTATATAATCTTAAACCGGCTTCAAAAAAAACAGCCAATACTTTCTTTGTATCGGAATTGTGTCATCCGCAAACGATTGATGTGGTTAAAACCCGCGCAACACCATTGGGCATCAATGTACTGGTGGGTGACCATCTTACTGTGGACCTGCATAATCCTGATATTTATGCTGCCCTGGTACAGTATCCGGCTACGAATGGTGAAACTTACGATTATACCGCATTTATCGCCGCAGCGCATGAATTGAACCTGACAGTAGCTGTTGCAGCTGATTTGCTTTCGCTGACATTGCTGAAATCACCTGGTGAAATGGGAGCCGATGTTGTATTGGGTTCTGCCCAGCGTTTCGGTGTGCCTATGGGATTCGGCGGGCCGCACGCCGGTTTTTTCGCTTCCAGAGATAGCTTCAAAAGACAGATCCCAGGCCGTATCATTGGCGTTTCCGTCGATGCGGAAGGAAACCGTGCCCTTCGTATGGCGCTTCAGACCCGTGAACAGCATATAAAACGTGAAAAAGCATCTTCCAATATCTGTACTGCCCAGGTTTTGCTTGGAGTTATGGCCAGTGCCTATGCTGTATACCACGGTCCGGACGGGCTGAAGAAAATTGCCTCAAGAGTACACGGACTAACACGTATTTTTGTGGAAACCGTACAGAAATTTAATTATGAAGTACTGACTGCCAATTATTTTGATACCGTAACAATCCGTACCGGCCATGCCCGGAAAATTCAGGAAGAAGCCGCCAAATGGGGGGTCAATCTTCGTTTTTACGGGAATGATAAAGTAGGCGTATCCATTGACGAGGCTAAATCATACCATGATGTTATCCATTTGCTGAACCTTTTCGCGGAACTATCCGGATTCACCGGAGAACTGGTAATGCCTGATGAAATCGAAGCGAAGATTCCGGAATCGCTGGAAAGGACAACCCCTTATCTGACACACCCGGTATTCAACAGCTACCATACCGAGCATGAAATGCTCCGTTACCTCAAATCGCTTGAAAGTAAGGATTTGTCGCTGGTTCATTCCATGATTTCCCTCGGAAGTTGTACCATGAAGCTGAACGCAACTACTGAGATGATCCCGCTTACCTGGCCAGAATTCGGAAAGCTGCACCCGTTTGCTCCGGAAGATCAGACCAGAGGATATCAGTCTCTGTTTACTAACCTGAGTAAATGGCTTTGTGAAATTACCGGCTTTGCCGCTGTTTCTTTTCAGCCCAATTCCGGCGCACAGGGTGAATACGCCGGCCTGATGGCTATCCGCAGCTATCATGAAAGCCGGGGAGACCATCACCGGAATATTACACTGATACCCTCTTCTGCCCATGGTACCAATCCTGCGTCTGCTGTTATGGCGGGTATGAAAGTGATTGTGACCAAATGTGATGAAAACGGGAATATTGACCTTGCCGACCTGAAAGCTAAAGCTGAGCAACACCGGGATAACCTGGCAGCACTGATGGTAACTTATCCGTCAACACATGGTGTGTTTGAGGAAGGTATTATAGAGATCTGCCGGATTATTCATGAAAATGGCGGACAGGTTTATATGGATGGTGCGAATATGAACGCACAGGTAGGTTTAACAAGTCCGGGTAATATCGGAGCAGATGTTTGTCATCTTAATCTGCATAAGACATTCTGTATTCCTCACGGTGGCGGTGGCCCCGGCGTAGGGCCGATCGGTGTGGCTGAGCACCTCGCACCTTTCCTGCCAGGACACGTATTCCTGAAAAAAGGAGAAGATAAAAGCCAGGGAGCTGTGTCTGCTGCTCCGTACGGAAGCGCGAGTATCCTGACGATCTCTTTTGCCTATATCGCCATGATGGGTACAGAAGGACTTACCAATGCAACGAAAATGGCTATTCTCAATGCTAATTATATTAAAGCACGGTTGAACGGTTCTTACGAAGTTTTATATGCGGGAGCCAACGGACGCTGTGCGCACGAAATGATTGTGGATTGCCGGCCATTTAAAGCAGTAGGTGTGGAGGCCGAAGATATTGCCAAACGACTGATGGATTATGGTTTTCATGCACCTACGTTATCATTCCCGGTAGCAGGAACACTGATGATAGAACCTACCGAGTCGGAATCCAAGGCTGAGCTTGACCGTTTCTGTGATGTAATGATTGCTATCAGAAAGGAAATCAGTGAAGTGGAAGATGGCCTGGCTGACCGTACCGATAACGTGTTGAAAAATGCTCCGCATACCTCACGTGTATTGCTGACAGAGGAGTGGGGTCATTCCTATAGCCGGGAAAAAGCGGCATTCCCGCTTCCTTACCTACGGTTTAATAAATTCTGGCCGAGTGTAAGCAGAGTGGATAACGCATACGGAGACAGAAATCTGATTTGTTCATGTATTCCGGTGGAGGAATACATTGAGGAAGTCTGAAAATTTTCTATACATTTGCCGGGTCTATTTTTGTGACTCATGGAAACACATAAACACCTGGACAAAACAACAGCAGGGGGGCTGCTGATAGCGCTTGGAATTATTTACGGCGATATCGGTACCTCCCCTTTGTATGTTATGCAGGCAATCATCGGTAAGGATAGAATTCATACAGAAACCGTCTATGGCGCCATTTCATGTGTATTCTGGACGTTAACCCTGCTTACGACCATCAAATATGTCATTCTGATTCTCAGAGCTGACAATAAAGGAGAAGGTGGGATATTTGCTCTGTTTACCCTGGTCCGCAGGCATGCCAAATGGCTGACTGTACCTGCTATAATAGGCGGTTGCGCGTTACTGGCCGACGGGATCATCACACCTCCGATTTCGGTTTCTTCTGCCATTGAAGGATTGAATATTATTTATCCGGGCTTACAGACGGTCCCGATCGTGATGATCATTATCACGATTCTGTTTATGATACAGTCGTTCGGAACAAAGATTGTCGGCCGTACTTTCGGGCCGGTGATGTTTCTTTGGTTTGCCATGCTGGCTGTACTGGGTATTTTTCAGATCGTAGCCCATCCCGAGATCCTGAAATCCTTTAACCCGTATTATGGTGTTAAGCTGTTATCTGAAAATCCACAGGGATTCTGGTTACTTGGCGCGGTATTTCTTTGTACTACCGGAGCTGAGGCTTTATATTCGGATATGGGCCACTGTGGAAGAAGTAACATCAGAATAGGCTGGATTTTTGTAAAATTATGCCTCATTCTTAATTATTTCGGACAGGGTGCCTGGCTGATTATGCATGACGGAGAGTTTCTGAATGGCCGTAAACCTTTCTATGAAATTATGCCTGAATGGTGGTTGTTGCCTGGTATAGGAGTGGCGACCATGGCAGCTGTTATTGCCAGTCAGGCAATGCTTACCGGTTCATTTACTTTGATTTCGGAAGCCATACGCCTGAATTTCTGGCCTAAAGTAAGACTGATCTATCCAAGTGATGAAAAGGGGCAACTCTATGTTCCGAGTATCAACTGGTTGTTATGGGCAGGTTGTATGGTGGTGGTGTTGTATTTCAGAGAGTCGGCCAATATGGAGGCTGCCTATGGGCTGGCGATTACGCTGACGATGATCATGACCACTATTCTGTTTTCGTATTATCTGTATATTTCCAGGGTGAATATGTGGTGGGTGATTTTATTCCTGACTATCTATCTTGCTATTGAAATATCGTTTCTGACAGCCAATCTTGTTAAATTCTCTCATGGAGGATGGGTTACTTTACTCATTGCCAGTATGATAGGGTTTTTGATGGTGGTGTGGATAAAAGCCTTCTATATCAAACTACGCCTTACGGAGTATACCAAACTTGAGAAATATCTTCCGGCACTACGGGAACTGAAGCGGGACATCAGCATTCCGAAATACACTACGCATCTGGTATTTATGTCCAATGCCTCGCGTGTATCTGAAATTGAAACCAAGGTAATATTTTCAATTTTTCAGAAGCGCCCCAAAAGAGCTGATATTTACTGGTTTGTTCATGTGGATATCACCGATGACCCGCACACGATGGAATATAAGGTGGACGTGATAGACGAAGATGATGTGATTAAAGTAACCTTCAGGCTGGGCTTCAGGGTAGAGCAGAGGATTAATCTGTTTTTTAAGAAAGTAGTGGAGGATATGGTGAATAACAAGGAAGTAGATATTACCAGCAGGTATGAATCACTGAGCCGTCAGAATATGACCGGTGATTTCAGGTTTGTGGTGCTGGAACGTTTCCTTTCCTATGACAACGAGTTGCCCTTTTTTGAACAACTCGTTATGAAAGCCTACTTTGCAGTCAAGACGGTTACCAGTTCAGAAGATAAATGGTTTGGTCTCGACAGTAGTTCTATTAAGGTTGAAAAAGTACCTTTGATCATCAGACCCGTAAAGGAAATTGCTCTGAAGCGGATTTTCTGAATCAGGAAATCACACCTAATTCCCGGCCGATTTTCGTAAAGGCGTTTACTGCTTTTTCAAGATGATGTATTTCATGCCCGGCAGAAACCTGAACCCTGATCCGGGCTTTGCCTTTAGGTACTACGGGATAGAAGAACCCGATTACATAGATACCTTCTTTCAGTAGCCGGGCAGCAAATTCCTGAGCTAATTTGGCATCATAAAGCATAACCGGAACTATCGGATGTTCACCGGGTAGAATATCAAAACCGGCTGCTGTCATCTCTTTCCGGAAATAAGCTGTATTATTTTCCAGCTTATCCCGCAAAGCGGTGCTGCTGCTGAGCAGTTCCAGTACTTTGATTGACGCCCCGGCAATGGAAGGTGCCAGTGTGTTGGAAAAAAGATAAGGCCTGGATTTCTGACGGAGCATATCCACAATCTCTTTCCGGGCAGCTGTAAAACCACCCGAAGCACCACCCAGTGCCTTTCCGTATGTACCGGTGATAATATCAATTCTACCCATCACATTACGGTATTCATGGGTTCCACGTCCTGTTTTTCCCAGAAAACCTGTCGCATGACATTCGTCGATCATCACCATGGCGTCGTATTTGTCGGCAAGATCACAGATCTTATCCAGCTGTGCGATGGTACCGTCCATGGAGAAAGCACCGTCCGTAACGATCAGCTTGCGTCTGCTGCCCGCCGCCGCCTGCAACCGCTCTTCCAGGCTTGCCATAGTATTGTGTGTATACCGGAAGCGCTTCGCTTTACATAAACGAATCCCGTCGATGATGGATGCATGGTTCAGCTCATCTGAAATAATCGCGTCCTGTTCGCCTAATAATGGCTCAAATACACCCCCGTTGGCATCAAATGCTGCCGCATACAGAATACAATCTTCCATGCCCAGAAAGCGGGCGGTTTTTTCTTCAAGTTGTTTATGAAGTACCTGAGTTCCACAGATAAACCTCACCGAAGAAAGACCGTAACCATAAGTGTCAATCGCTTCTTTGGCAGCCTTTATTACGTCAGGATGAGAAGAAAGGCCAAGGTAATTATTGGCGCAAAAGTTTAATACAGCTGACTCGTCAGTAGTAGAAATTTCAGCTGACTGCGGTGTGGTAATAATACGTTCTGATTTATATAAGCCGGATGCGCTCAACTCATCCAGTTCTTCCTGTAATTGTTTTCCGATATTTCCGTACATATCCGGGTTTGTTTAGTTGATATTGAGGTGATTATACTGTTGCCATCATGGCTTTCAGGCGCGTCAGCATTTCGACGGTCGTGGCTGTAAGATCGAATTCAGGCTTCCATCCCCAGTCTTCCCTGGCGGCAGAGTCATCGATGCTGTCGGGCCATGAATCAGCAATAGCCTGTCTGAAATCGGGCTGATAGCTGATACTGAAATCAGGTTGATATTGTTTGATCTCACGGGCGATTTCTTCAGGTGTAAAGCTGATCGCTGCCAGGTTATAGGAAGTTCTTACCTTGATGTGTTCAGCCGGAGCTTCCATGAGCTGCAAAGTCCCGTTCAGTACATCATCCATATAGATCATGGGTAAACGGCTGTCGGGCTTCAGAAAACATTCAAAATGCTCATTATGGACCGCTTTATGAAAGATATCCACAGCGTAGTCAGTCGTTCCTCCGCCAGGCATGGACTGATAGCTGATAATGCCCGGATATCTTACAGAGCGGACGTCCAGACCGTAACGCTGAAAATAATACTGAGCCCAGTTTTCTCCGGCTACTTTACTGATGCCGTAAACGGTGAGAGGATCAAGCGCCGACCATTGTGGTGTGTGCTGTTTGGGAGCATGGTCACCAAATACGGCAATCGAACTCGGGTAGAAAATCTTCTGCACTCCAAACGTCCGGGCCGTTTCCAGAACGTTGAAGAATGACTGCATATTGACATTCCATGTAAACATCGGGTCCTGCTCACCTTTGGCAGAAAGGATAGCTGCCAGATGATAGATTTGTGTAACTTTATTCCGTTGAACTACATTGGCTAATGCCTGCATATCGGTAGCATCCAGCTTAATGAATTTTCCTGCCGCTATGAGGGGTTCGCGTAAATCGGAAGCAATGATGTGATCTTCACCATAGATATTTCTCAGGTGTGCCACCAGTACGGACCCGATTTGTCCGTTTGCTCCAATGACTAAAATCTGCTCCTGTTTCATTTTTATATAACTGTCTGTTAATGATATTGTTGCTGAAGTGAACTGACACGCTCGTTATTAACTTAAAATCAATAATTTATTGATAATTATTACTTACAAATGTATGTATATTAGTAAATTATTTAAAGTATTGATATTTAATCAGTAAATATTATTTATTTGAATAGTTTTTTTGGTAAAAAATGCTGTTGTTAAAATGCAGTATCAATGAAATCAGTAAAATTTAAGGTTACTTGCTATGGAGATGATAGATGAAATTGACAGAACCATTCTGCGTTTGTTACAAACAGATGCTAAAAAAAGTGCTAAAGAGATAGCCAACCAGTTAAACCTGACGGTTTCGCCCGTATATGAACGCATACGCAGGCTGGAAGCCCAGGGGCATATTAAGCAGTATGTAGCGATCCTTGACCGAAAGCTAATCGACAGGCCCATTACTACGATCTGCCAGGTGTCGATGCGCTATCATAATGAAGCATTTATTGAGAAATTTGAACAGGAGATTAAAAAACTTGATGAAGTTCAGGACTGCTATCACATGGCAGGGCAGGTTGATTTTCTGCTGAAGATTAACATCAGGAGCCTTGACGAATACCACGATTTTGTCAAATACAAGTTATCAAAAATCGATAATATCGGTGTTTTGAACAGCACGTTTGTATTGAAGGAAATCAAGCACAGTCCGCAGGCGCTGATTCAGGTGAATGATTAGGTTTTGTTCTCCTTATATCGGTTCCTGAATTCAATAGGGGTACATCCTTTGATCTGTTTAAATTGACGGGAAATGTTTTTGGTGTCAGTAAGGCCGATATCCATCGCAATCTCGAAGACTGTCATATCGGTTTCAAGCAGCTTCTGACAGAACTTTTCTATTCGGAGGTTAAATATATACTGATAAATAGGATATCCTGTAACGGCTACAAACCGCTTCTCAAGTGCCCTCCTTGACAGAGGAACCTGTTTAACCACATCATCAACCTGCAGATTTTTGTCTGTGTTCCGGTGAATAAACTTCAGGGACGAAGCGATATGTTCATCATGGGTAGCAAAAATATCAGTGGACTGACGGGTGAAAATCTGGGTAGGTTTCACCACAATATCGTAAAAATCATGGGCACCATTATTAATCATGCGATGGAGCAGCCGTGCTGCTTCATACCCACCTGTTTCAGCATCCTGTCCTATACTTGACAAGGGTGGGTCCGAAAACTCACAGATCATTTCATCATTATCCACTCCTAAAACAGCAACTTCTTCCGGTATCCGGATTTTCGAGTGGCGGCAGGCTTCAGTAATATGTTGCCCCTGGTTGTCGTCACAGGCCATTAAGGCAATGGGTTTGGGCAGAGATGTCAGCCATTGGCTTAGGGAGCTGGGTTTATAATACCATATCTCGCTGCTTCTTGCCTTTTTATGCTCGAAGTAATTGACTTCGTATCCTGCCTGGACGATACGGTCTTCAAATCCTTCCGCTCTTTCTCTTGACCAAACTACATCACCAAAGCCATAAAACGCAAAATTCTTGAATCCTTTTTTCAGGAAGTAATCTGCGCCCATACTGCCCGCCTCATAGTGCGCTCCTGTAATATTGGGAATATCCGTAAATCTTTCTTTAAAATCCTGAGCGATAACCGGAATACCTGCCTCCACTATTTTCTGAATTTCCGGATCATTGTAAAGCTGTCCGATGATGCCGTCTGCTCCCCATTCCTGGGCCCATTCCAGTATTCCCTTTACGCCGATTGTTTCGCGCTGATATAAGGGCATTCTGCAAAAAACCCACGGTCCATGTTCTCTTGAGTATCGGGCAATGCCTTTCAGTAAGCCTTTGGAATATTCCTCGGCGAAGTCGATTAATAAGATGATCTTATACATCGTATTCCTGTTTTAAGCGGGAGGTATGCAATAAGCTTTAGTCTTTCTGCAACCGGATTGTGGAATTGGTAATCAAAGGCCGTGCCCAGATGGTGATACTGAAAATGTATCCCAGGGTAATCGTTAATGTCAGTAATGCCCATTTCAATCCTATCCAGTCAGCTAAATTACCAATTATTAACGGAATTATAGCGCCACCGCATATACCTGTGCAAAGGATTCCTGAAAAAGTTCCGTGGTGATTGGGTACCGAATTAAGGGCGAGAGAAACAATAATGGACCACATGACTGATCCGAAAAAACCAACAAGCGGGAAGGCAATTCTGGCTATTGTCAGATCACCAAAGAGACCGGCCATCAGTGAAATAAATGCACCGATGGTAAAAATCTGCAGTACTTTTCTGCTGTCGAAAAGCTTGAGCAATAAAAGGCCTAACAGGCAACCGACAGTGAGCAGGCCCCAGTAATTGGAAATAACGCCTGCACCTACAGTAGCGGGATCGGCCTGATGATAGGTTTGCAGAAACTGTGAAACCCAGTTAGCAACTCCCTGTTCTGTACCGACATAAGAGAAAATGCCCAGAAAGTAGAGCCAGGTATACTTGTTTGATTTCAGCTCGGAAAACGCCAGCCCGGTATCTATTTTTTCATCTTCCTTCAGTTCTACTTTCGGGAATTTTACAAATACAATAACGATAACCATTACCAGAGCAATAATAGAAAAGACCCAGTAGAGTGACACCCACGTCAGGTTTTGAGGTACCAGGCCTTCCAGTGCAGCTGCCAGACCTGTAGCGTTGCCGCTATGTATATTCTGGACGAAATAGCTGTAAAGCATCGGGCTGACAAAGGAAGCGGCGCCAAAAAACAGTTGTGCCATTACCGAATTGAATGCAAATTCTGATTCCCCGCCCACGGTTCTCAGTAAAGGATTAATGACCACCTGTAACATGGCCATACCAAGACCAATCAGAAACAGGGAGAGTAACGCAATATTGAATGACGGCATCAGTGCAAATAGCAGCGCCCCGGTAAAAGCGAGAAAAAAGGCACTGATCAGTACCTTTTTTTCTTTATATTTTTCAACAAGTAAGCCGGACGGAATAGATGCTACGCCATAGGCCACAAAAAATGCAAAAGGCAGAAAACCCGCTAATCCAAGACTTAAATCAAAACTGCTGACAAGGTCGGGAATCAGCGGGCCCAGAATATTGGTCAGAAAAGAGATAACAAAGAATATGATAAAAATAAAGATTACGAGGGCATAATTGATTTTCATATAACTTGAGTTTTCTCTAAATATATTCAGGGGTGACTGATGGTTTCTGTGGTAATCCGGTTTCCGGGAACTAAAGCTGCTGCTCCTAATAATGCTACATTATCATTTTCAGACTGGCAAATTAATAAAGAATTCGTTGTTTCAGGAAAGGCGAACTCTTTCAATTTCCGGTACATTGCCTTTTTGAAAAAGGGAAAAGCTTTGGAAAGCGATCCTCCCAGGACGATCATTTCAGGATCATAGGTATACATTACGGCCATAATGGACTGACCAAGATGCTCTCCGTAAGTTTCCCAGATCGCCAAAGAAGCAGCATCTCCTCTTTGTGCCATTTCATTAGCCCTGACAGCAGAAATACCATATACTTCTTCAAAGGTAGACCCACTCAGATAATACTCATAATTGTTTTTCAGATAAGGAAGTAAACCGATTTCACCGGCACCGCAATTGTTACCCATATACAATTCGCCGTCAATGATAAGTCCTGCTCCCAGGCCTGTGCCTATGGAAAGCCCCACGATGGATTTATAACCATACGCCAGTCCGAACCGCCATTCTCCCAGTATAAAGCAGTTCGCGTCATTATTGATATATACAGGTAGCTGAAATTCTTCTTCAAGAATGGATTTCAATTCAACACGTTCCCATGAAGGGATATTTACTACGTTGTACACAACACCTTGTCCGATATCCACCACTGATGGAACGCCAATGCCGATGGCGGTGGCCGGGAAAGTATGGTATTGTCTGATCAGGTTTTTCAGTTGCTCCAGAGTGGAATGCAACGAATCCTTATCACGTAGTATGACACTGTTTGTGTGGATGATTTTTCCATTATCTTCAAGACCTGCCCGGATTTGCGTTCCGCCCAAATCTACACCGATTACCATGTTTTTAATGTTTTATGTGGTTTATTATTTTAATTAGATTCTGGTGATCTGTTCTTTTGCTGTACAGGGCTGACCTTTACTGTCCTGCTTGATTTTCCGGTTTTATCAAATGCCTTTAACCGGATTCCGGTGGCTGGACTGACAGCATCATTCCATAAAGGGGATTGTATCGTTGGATCTTCTCCATCGGTTGTATATCGTATTTCCAGTCCGGGAAAGGCGTTGTTTACCAATATTTTATTGTCTTTTACAATAGCCCCTGGTGGTGGTACCCTGTAGTTATAGCCACCGTTCATATAAGCCAGCCGGGGTAATTCAAACTGAGCAAGCTGATTGGCAAATACATTCCATCCCTGTGTCATGCTTTTACGCTGTGCGGCTGCGTCAGTCATGTTTTCCCAGATCCGCTCTTTACTCCAGGCGCTTTCTGCATATCCGGCAAGTTTGGGTAGTAATGCATATTCAATCAGTGACTGCCCCTTGATCATTTCAGCCCATAAATGAGCCTCCACACCAATTACATTTTTACGGGCTTCCGGTTTCATTTTTTCCTTATTGGTAAAGTCTATCTGACCGCCCATCGGGTTAGAAAACGTAGTTGTAAACATATTGAATGGAGCAAATGTCCATGCACTGCGGGTATTGACAAAAGAGGCCCAGTAATGCCCCGGTTCTTCAGGGTCATTGCTGTAGGACTGATCAAAATAAAAATTGGTAACATTACACAGTACCACGGGGTAACCCGCATTGGCCAGCCGGTTGCCCAGGTCAGGATCGTAAACGTTGTTCCATACATAAGGCACCACCTGGTCTTTTACAAACTCCGGATTGGTGACATAATTACCTTCCGGTGTTTTGGTCAGCGCCACTTCTTCCCAGCCATGAATCTGCAATCCTTTTTTCTTTAGAATAGGAACCAGCCTTCTGAGGAAATAAGCGTGAAGATTTTTAGCGTCACCGATTTCCGGATGATCTTTCAGTAGTTGATGAGCTCTGGGGGATCCGCTCCATGCACCTTCTGCTACTTCGTCCCCGCCTACGTGGAAAATATCGAGTTCCAGTCCGGCTTCCTTGTACATGCTGATATATTCATCTACTACTTTTTCAAAGAAACGATAAGCCGATTCGCTGGTTACATCCACTATATTATCCCTGTAAAACTGTGCAGAAAGGTAGTCAGACCTGTCATCCGGGTCAATCAGGCGGTATTCATTGGCCGCTTCCGTTTTTCCCTCTGCCATCAGGCGCTCATAGCGTGCTTCCATCGCTTTTATGGCAGCTCTTGCATGGCCGGGGAAATTCAGTTCGGGAATAATGGTAATATGTCGCTTACGGGCGAATTTCAGAATTTCAATGAAATCGGCTTTGGTATAAAAACCACTTCCGTAGGTTCCTTCTGCAAAAGCATCCGGACCCGAGCCATAAGCAGGATGCAGGGCGTTGGCTTTCATGCCCGAAGTATGCGCTCGGTGCCCGCTTATTTCCGTCAGCTCGGGGAAACCATCGATTTCTACACGCCATCCTTCATCATCTGCTGTATACAGAAGAATGTGGTTCAGCTTATAGAATGCCAGTACATCTATAATTTTGAGAAGAGCCTCTTTCGTCTGAAAGTTGCGTGTTACGTCAATATGGATACTTCGGAAACCAAACCGTGGAGCGTCCTCTATTCTGGTAAAAGGCCATGATATAGAAGCAGACGGGGTTTTCCAGGCTTCTACAGGCGCCATGGCAAGTAAGCTCTGGAGTCCGTAAAAAATTCCCGGGCCTGCATTGGCTTCAATACGAATGCCTTGCTGATTGATCGTCAGCTGATAAACTTCACTGATATTCTCCTCCGTCTTGACCTGCGGTTTTTGTACCAGATGAATACCCGCTACCTCTGATTTTTCAGTAAACTCATATTTTCTTCCGGTCAGTATTTCCAGTTTTTCCTGAAAAGTTTCGGCATCTTCTCTGAATACTTTATCAAAGTAAATCTTTGTGTCATCCGTCAGGGTAAACGTTCCCTGCTGGTGGGAAATCCGGACAGGACTCGGGATGATTTTCGGAAGCTTATCGGAAGCAATGGGGAAAAGGCCTTCGTTTTCCTGGTAAAACCTCTCCGCAGTTGGTAGAGAGAGCTGATCATCCGGTCCCCGCAGAATCTGTTCTTTTTCTGTAAAAGGATCAATTTTAAAGTCTGTAACTACTGCAGTACCCTTTTCATTGCCGTCTTTGTCATACGTAACAAAGTATAGGCCCATAGGGGCATCTGATTCTTTGATGATGCCCTCTTCACCCCAGAAATGAAAAGTCAGGGAATCCCCGGGCGCAATGGAAAAACCTGGTTTAGGGATCAGTTTGTACCAATCACCGTTGATATGTTCAATAACAGCCTGCTGTGGTGTTTTGTCAGGAAGGATTTTACGGGGCGACATATTGAAGAACAATGCCCATCCTTCATGAGTAACGGTTTCAGTGCCTTTGTTGTAAAAATTAAACCGGGCTTCAAAGTTTGCAGTATTATCCACAAAATTGGAAATCAGTTTCCAGCTGACCGCCAGATCCGGAGATTTTGGTGCCTGCGTTGTACAACTGTTTGTCCCGATGAACAGCACCAGAACAAACAGTAAAAGATGTTTAAGCCTCATATCTTTCATGATGTACTTGTAAGTATTGTAATGTTTGTCGGCTAGTTACCAGCCGGTGCACTGATTACATTCAGGTATCGGCCCATCCAGTAGGGCAACAGCCAGATGTCACCTGCGCTGTTTTCTCCGTTTCCGTTACTGTGAACTCTGTCCAGATTAAAGGTATTGGCATTATGTCTCGCAATAGGACGCTCATCAGGCGGCAATACTTCTTTGGTAGTCTGCTTTCTGAAATTGGGTTCCAGCAGTTCAATATCTTTCCGGTGGCTGTTGGCTATGCTCCAGTTGATAAGGTCCAGCGGATACTCCTGAAGGTACCAGACAGCATTATCCAGATCAAAAGATTCAACTTCTGTCAGAGCAGTGAAAATATTCCAGGCTCCTTCTTTTTCAGGGCGTTCGGCCTCCCAGTGATCCAGGATAGAGGCTTTGAACTGGGCTTTTAATGTATCATCAAACGCATAGCGATATAATCCCCAATAACCCAGGAAATACATTTCATCATCAGAATGATTCCATCCTTCTGAAAGCATTTTGCTGTAGTCATCCGCACCTTCGGGCGCCTTGCCGATTTCCTCCATCGGGCGCATCAGGTTTTCAAGATATCCATGTTTTTCCATCAGTTCATACGCTTTCTCTTTATACTTTTCCTTTTTTGTAAAATGATAAGCTGTCTGAAGCATCGCAATAATATTGGATGAGTTCAATTTACGGTCTCCGACCGATGTGGGGAAAGAATTTACATATTCCGGATTCCATTTTCCCCAAAGTGTAGGCTTTCCGTCAAAATCAATAAGGTACATATCATTCGCAACGATATGCGACATCAGCGTGTCAATCAGCATAATCGATTTGTTTCTGATCTGCGGATCATCTACCAGCTCTGCCAGGACACTGAATGCGAAAATATGCCCGATCGCTTCATCACTGCTGGTGGTAGATTTCCAGTCCCAGTCCTTATGAGCCGCATGTTGCCAGCGTTCAGGATCTGAAAGTTCATTTATATGACCACTCCTTTCAAAAGATCGTGCCGGAAAACCCGGAACCGGATTAACGGTATAAAGACGCTCCATGGCATCCAGCGACTCACGGCAGTTTTGCAGGGCTTCCGCATCTTTCGTAACGGCATAACGAAAAGCCTGTCCTCCCAGATACATGGCCGTCCAGAGGCCGTCATTGTCAGAATCCCCGAGGAAACCTGTCGCAATGTTTCCATGTACCATACTGGTAAGAGAAGCATTGAATCCGTTTCTGATATGACGGTCACGTACCTGCTTTTCGAAATACATGGCTTTTTCGTGAAGAGTCATTCTATTGAATACAATTTTTCCCACACCGCCATTGGTCAGAATCAGGACGCTGCTATCATTTCCTGCTACAATTCCGGTAACCTGGTTGCCGGGCAACCATCTTTCTCCGTAATAGTAATTGTACTTATTGTCAGCTCTTTTTGAGAAAGCTCCTTGAGTTGATCCAAACCAGATTGTCCCGTTGATATTGGCAACGGCAGTAATGTGTGCTGACGGAAGGTTCCTTTCAATTTCACCTTCCTGTTTTCCGGTTTCTGAATCAATTGTCAGATAACCGTTTGTAGTGCCAATAACAGCTTTTTGTTCATTTTCATCAAAATCGAAATGGGTGAATGAACTGCCTCCGGCAATTTTCCTGACTTGCTTCTGTACAGGATCAAACTGATAAAACCCGTTAGCTCCCAGAATGAAGAAAGTATTTCTGGTATTGGAATACCTGATCGCCTTTACGTTATCATTTTCAATCTGTCCTTTCCATTGAGATCCTTCATAAGTAAGGTATTCCAGACTGATTCCGTCTGAAATAACAAAACCTGCACGTTCCGGAACAATATTGGATTCTTTCTTCAGCAGCTGTCCCGCAATAATATGTGCATCAGGAAGACCATGTTCAATAAACAGTTCTCCGGCCCAGGCATTGCTGATAACCGCCTGATTGGTAAGATAAACCAGCTGATGATCAAGTGAAGTCAAACCGTTAATTTTTTTGTCTGTCATAAAACGGTAAATACGATCCGGCACAAGCGAGCCGGGAATCAGCAACTGGCCTCCCTGCGTATGCAGTAAGCCGGCTTTATGCAAAACCTGTATTTTTCCGTTCCGGTCCGTCGCGATATGCGTAGGTTTGCCGGAAGTGGTATCTGTGTTATAATATTTGATACTGAAATCCTGTAAAAAGGCAGTATCCTGATGAGAGGGTTGATGATGATCAGGGCTTTTGCAGGAAAAAGCAGTTACCATGGTAATCAGAAAAATATATAGGGTCAAACGGGTCATAATGAATACAGGTTAATGCGATATAAATTATTATTCTGGGGATGTTATAGTTTATCAGGATTGACTATGAGATACTTAATGGATTTGGAATTCTTCTTAAGATGGTGTGAATAGGTGATATGTAATAATCCGTCAGCCGTCTGAATAAGAGCCGGGTATGAAAAACTCCCTTCGTCCTTTTTGTAATCCTCCAGGAAGGTTTGTTTGTTCCATGTTTTCCCTTCATCCGATGACAGCATCAGGGTGATGCGGTGCCGGCCGTCGGCTTGGGTATTCCCAAGAAAAGCCCATCTGCCATCTTTCAGGTTCAGCATTTCGACACTGGCGGTGTTAGGTATATCTGTTAATACGGAAGCACTCCATGTCATTCCTTCGTCTTTGGATTCACTGATGTGAACATGGTTAGGGGCATCGCCGCTGTCACGCATGTAGGCTACCAGCGTGCCGTCTTTTTTCCGGACAATAGCTGGTTGTATAGGACCGCGGCCCACGATCGGCAAGCTATGGGTCCAGGTGCTTCCTTTATCCTCTGAAACAGCGACCATCGAGAAGTTAAACCCGTCGGAGTATATTGGTAACAGAATTTTGCCATTAGGATAGATGAACGGTTTGATTCTGGTCATCCATCCGGTTGTTCTTTTCTTCGCATCGCCAGCTGCTTCAATGGTCATCTGGTCATAGCGCGGCGCATAAGCCGACCATCCATGATGTTGTGAAGGCAGTTCTTTGAATCTTTTTACTACTTCTTCCTGGAATTCTTTCCCGGGGTTCAGCAGTATATTATCCTGCCAGTCCCATTCAGGAGCCAGATCGCCATCGTAACTGCCGGAGGTTTTAAATCTCAGGATTGAAGTTTCCCATTCATTAGCCTGTACGGCAATCCAGACCAGGAAAAGCTTTTGGTCACTGTTCAGAAATAACACGGGGTTACAATCGGGTAAGCCGGGGGTATCGGCCATTAAGAAAGGTTTACTCCATGCCTGAGAACCTTTCTTTAGCCTTGAACCCATTATCACTACATCATTGGCAGTTCGCTCTCCGCTTCCTTCAAACCAGACAGACAAAAAATCACCCGAAGGTAATGCAACCAGGCTGCTGCCATGAACATGTTTATCCTGATATGGGAAAATCAGCATGCTTTTGACAACAGAAGGTTGAGAAATCACTTTTGTTGGCAACCATAATATTAATAAAAGGGTAATGATCCGGTAATGCATTTTTTTTCGGTTTTCGATGATTTTTGAGGTTTCAAATGGTAAGGTTATTACTCCTGTAATTTCTAAAAGGACTATTAGAGAATTTTGTTCAAAATGTATTTCAAATCATTTAATGATAATTTGTTTTTGGATAATTCTAATAAAATTTTCGTGTATAAAGGAATTGCATTGGTATTATTCAAGGTATTGTCAATTTATGTCAAAAATTATGTTCGCAAAATGAGGTTATATTTACGCATTTTGCGCAAATATACTTCTGCCGAATACCTACTTTTATCCATCAAAACAGTTCTAATGTTTCAGCAGGGCGATAGGGGGAGGGGTTGATTGCTGATATATTATCCGGCATTTTATATCATTTTGTCATAAAGGGTGTAAAACTCCTGAAATCTGAATAACAGCGTCTTTTAAACATGGTTTTTTTACTATAAAATAATATTTTTCTTTTAAACCCTAAATTTCCCTTTTGCAATGAAGTACTGTAATGAAGATACCCTTGAACGAGTAAGCAAAGGTGATGAAGCTGCATTTACGGAGTTGTATCATTACTTTGAAACACCTGCCCACAAGTATTGTTACTCTCTGCTTAAGGACGAAGAAGAATCGGAGAATATGGTACAGGACGTATTTATAAAAATATGGGAAAAAAGAAGCCGTATTAATCCCAAGCTGAATTTTAATTCCTATTTGTTTACCTGTTTGAGGAATCAGGCTTTTGACCATCTGAAGAAAATGGAAAAGAGCAGCCAGATTAATCAGCAGTATGTGGAGAATGAAGAGCGTTATTATTATGATGAAGACGATTTCAGGGAGGTTAGAATCGTAAGTCTGTATTCGGCAATCGAAACCCTCTCTATCAAACGGAAGGAAATCCTGCGGCTGAACATTGAAGAAGGGATGTCGTATCAGGAAATCGCTGAAAAAATGAGCATATCTAAGAATACAGTCAAGAATCAGCTTTTAAAAGCCAAGCAACATCTGAGAGAGAAAGTAAATTGTTTGAACTATGGTTGAAACGATTCTCTTTTTGGATGATAAGGAGTGAGTGCTAGTTCGTTATTTGTTAATTCAAAGTTCTGTTACGTTAATCATTTTCATTCCAAAAACCCAAAATCTATGAATCAATACACTACTTCATTCAAAAAGCCGGTCTTTCTGATGTGGATGTATGCGGTACTGCTTGCTGTGCATACACCTGCTTCCGGAACGACCTACGTTATTAACTCCGAACGTACCGTTTCGGGGAAAGTCGTTACAGAAGATGATACCTATCTGCCTGGTGTTAATATTCTGGTAAAAGGTTCCAATTCAGGTACTTCCACCGATGCCTCCGGGAACTACAAGATACAGATCCCTGAAAACGGATTTGTCACCCTGGTTTTTTCTTATATAGGTTATACCACACAGGAGGTTGAAGTAGGCAACCGGACTGTGGTAAATGTGGTATTGAAAGAAAGTGTGGAAATACTCCAGGAGGCGGTAGTTACTGCATTAGGAATCAAAAGAGAGGAACGATCCCTTGGATACTCTGTGGAAAAAGTACAGGGAAAGGAAATGAACAGGGTAGCCCAGGAAAACGTACTGAATGCGATGGCCGGGAAAGTGGCGGGGGTGACTATCAATTCAACCGGTAGCACAGGATCTTCGGTAAGTATGGTGATCAGGGGTGCTACGTCCCTAAACAGTGATAACCAGCCTTTGTTTGTCATTGATGGTGTGCCGGTGAACAGTACACTTAATAACGTTACCGAAATCGGAACCGATAACAGAGTGGATTACGGGAATGCTATTTCGGGCCTGAATCCTGATGATATTGAAAATGTTTCCATTCTGAAAGGTCCCAGTGCCGCCGCATTATACGGCTCAAGAGCAGGTAATGGCGTTGTGCTGATTACGACTAAAAGCGGGCAGGGTCTGGATAAAATGACGGTGAGTGTGACGTCCAATACGGTTTTTGACCGGCCTTACCGATATCTGAGATGGCAGAATAAGTTCGGACCTGGATTGTTTTCGGCCATACCGGCTGACATTTCAGGAAATCCTCTTACCAATCCGTTGGGTAACCTGATTGACGAAAATGCCGGTGCGCTATATGGTGCCGAGCTTGATAAAGGATACCTCTCTCCTCAGTGGAACAGCCCGTTGGATGCCGATGGAAAGAAAATTGCGACTCCACTGGTTTCACATCCCGATAATGTCAGGAATTTTGTGCAGACTGGGATTACCACTACCAATGGTGTATCGGTCGCCAATAGTTCTGCTAACTATAATTACAGAGTTTCCTATGCGAATATGAGTAACCGGGGGATCATTCCCAACTCTGATCTGTACCGTAATACGCTGAATATTAACTCGTCCATGAAAGTGAGCAAAAAGGTCACACTCGGCACGAATCTGGATATCAGCAGGAATAACTCCAATAACCGGCCAGCCGGTGAGCGCGGCACCAACCCGCTTCAATGGGCTTATAACACCTCACCTCATATCAATCTGCAGGAACTGAGAGATTACTGGGTACCCGGGCAAGAGGGTTTACAGCAGCGTGTTCCTCATTTGGGTTATAATAATCCTTATTTTCTGGCGTACGAAGTCAACAACAGCTTTGTAAGAGACCGGATTTATGGTAATATAAAAGCCGACTGGCAGATTACGAATGATTTCAGCCTGATGCTCAGGTATGGTCTTGATACCTACAATGAAGAGCGTGAAACCAAAATAGCTAACAGTTATACGGATGATTCCCGTGGTGTTTACGGTATAATGGGAATCAAGCACCTCGAAACCAATGCTGAATTTCTTGCTACCTATAAAAAGAACCTGAATGATTTCAGTTTATCCGTTTCGGCAGGGGGTAACATGCGTCATCAGAAAGGCTCTAACATCAGAACGGCCAGTAAAAATCAGACAGGCCTGGTAGAACCCGGATTATACACGATTCAGAACATTCTTCCCGCTAACCTGGATTACAGCAGCTACCGTATGGAACGGGGGGTGAACAGTCTTTATGCCATGGCGACGCTTGGCTATAAAGATATGGTATATGTAGATCTGAGCGGTCGTAACGACTGGTCAAGCACGCTGCCCGATGCAGCCCCGTATTTCTATCCGTCGGCTTCAGCAAGTTTACTGGTCAATGAAATGTTTGGATTTACCAGTAATGATGTGAACATGATCAAACTGCGTGGTGGTTATGCGCAGGTAGGTAATGATGCTGGCCCTTATCAGTTATCAGGTGTTTTGGGGAATGCAGGCACATGGGGCGATATTCCCAGGCTTACTACACCGGGGACATTACTCAATGCCAACCTGAAGCCTGAACTGGCCACTTCTTTTGAGGCAGGATTGGATGTCCATCTGTTCAGAAACCGACTGACATTTTCAGGAACATTTTACAGAGTGGATAATGAAAATCAGATTTTTAATACACAGATCCCGCCATCATCAGGCTATTCTTCAAAGAGTATCAATGCGGGTTTGTTAAGAAGTCGTGGTATTGAATTAAGCCTGGGGGGGACTGCCTATCAGAAAGGTGATTTCCGATGGGATCTAGGATTGAATTTTACCCGTAACCGTACTAAAATCATCAAACTTGCCGATGAAATGCCCTTTTTTACTTTCTGGAGTGAGGCCAAAGGAGGTGCATGGACTTACGTAGGAGAAGATATCGGTGATATTTACGGACCAGAAGTAAGAGTGGTTACCGATGAGAAATCACCTTATTATGGTTATCCGTTACTGGAGCTGGACCCTACATATGGCTGGGCAACGGTAAAAGTGGAAAAAGAGGGCCAGGCAAGTAAAAATAAACTCGGAAACTTCAATCCGAAGTTTATCCTGGGTGCCCAGACTTCCATTTCATGGAAGAAATTGCGACTGGATATGACATTTGACTGGCGTAACGGAGGCAACTTTGTTTCACAGACTTACCGTTACGGGATGAGTAACGGGCAGACATCCCTTGCACTCGACCGGCTTATTGATGCTAAAGATATGACGGGCAAGGAACTGAGAGATTTTCTGGTGGCTAATGCGGATGAGTACATCAAGATCAATGGTACCAATATGCCGATGGTCGGTTATCCTACACCTGAAAATACCAGTTTCCCCACCTACTTTGGTGCGGTGCTGCCTTATGGAGGTGTGATCATTCCGGGTGTTTATCAGGCAGTAGACAGAAACGGGACCCCGCAGTTTAATGACGACGGGACTCCGACGTATATTGAAAACCTGGGAGAAAATATTGACCCGGGAAGGCCAGGCAGGGTTTCGGGAACACAGCCGGTACCCTATGCGGCGGCTGTGAACTGGGAGTTTCTGCAACCCACACTGTTTGATGCTTCATATATTAAGCTGAGAGAAATTTCACTTTCATATGGTTTACCTGACTCATGGCTCAAGCCTATAAAACTAGAGAATGCAACCTTCTCTGTTTATAGCCGGAATATTATGTTGTGGACCGCTGCTAAAATCAATATAGACCCGGAAAACGCTTTTCAACCTTCAGCAGGTGCTACTGCCGGAACCCAATTTAAACAAGGAATTGAACGCTATAATGTAACTCCATGGGTTATACCTGTCGGATTTAAATTAAACGTGACGTTTTAACCACACAACCACAGAGATCATGAAAATCAAAAATAGTTGGAAAATATGTCTGGCAGGAGTGGGGATATTTGCTTTGTCCTGTACCAGCGACCTTTTGGAAATGAATCATAACCCGAATGGTTCTGATCCTGATAAAACCAACCCTAATCTTATTTTATCCACCGTCCTTACCGAATCTGCAAAAAGCTTCGTTGATCTGGGATACCAGGATATTGCAGGGGTTATGCAACATACCCAGAAAGACGGCTGGGCCACCGGTCATAATGCCTATGACTGGGGCGGCAGCAATAGCTGGGGCGGCTATTACAGCATTCTGAGAAATAATAAATTCGTATATGATAAGGCTGTAGAAAATGAGTGGGGATTACATCAGGGAATTACGCTGGTGATGAAATCACTGATGTTTGGCCTCATTACGGATTTATGGGGTGATGCACCTTATTCAGCGGCTTTACTGGGTAATTTGGGAGCCAATGAAAATACTTTTCCCGTTTACGACTCACAGGAAAAAATCTATGAAGGGATTCTGGCGGATCTTGAACAGGCCAATGCTATTCTGACAACCGGGGATTTAAGTGCTTCTGTTGGCGCGTCAGATGTGTTTTTTAACGGAAACGTGATGAAATGGAGAAAATTTGCCAACTCGCTGGCTCTGCGCTATTATATGAGGCTGGCGGAGAAAGCTCCGGCAATTGCCAAAGCGGGTATTGAGAAAATAGCCGGTGATCCTGACCGTTACCCTGTAATCACCACTGTTGATGATGATGTAGCTATGTCTTACCCTGGTAATAACAACGGTGATTCCTGGCCGTCCAACGCGACTTATGATACAGACAGTACCAATTATCGCCGGATTAAAATGGCAGATACTTTTGTGCGTGTGTTACAGGATCTGAAGGATCCCCGGATTAGTGTATGGGCAGAAAAAGTACAGATTTTTTTATTGGTAAGTAATAAGTTTCCTGCCGGAACAGACATGGTGAAGGATACCGTCGTCAATGGTGAAAACCGGAAAGTACGCTATATGTCGCCTGATAAACTGTTGCCAGCCGGTACTACTGTTGATGATATTAACCAGGATGTTGATTATGTGGGATTACCTACCAATATTTCAACGCCCTATCAGTATAATCAGAATCAGACTGGTACACAATCTGCCCGGAATCCGCATGTATCGTGGGTGAACAGGAGATTTTCAGACGCAAAGAGTGGTATTAAAGCCCGTGTTTTGTCGGCGGCTGAAGTACATTTCATTCTGGCAGAAGCTTCGGCGGTATATGGATGGAATGCAGGAGATGCAGAGGCTCATTATCAGCAGGCTATCCGCGCATCTTTTAATGCATGGGGATTAGGTGGCCAGGCAGAGGCCTATCTGGCTCAGCCTAAAGTAGCGTTTGACGGAACCCAGAAGCAGATTCTGACCCAGAAATGGATTTCGAGCTGGTCGGTAGCGGCAGAAGCATGGTTTGACTGGCGCAGAACGGGCTATCCTGAGCTTAAAGGAGCAGCTGTAGCAGGTGTATTACCTGTCCGCTTTTATTATATGCTCGATGAACGAAATCTGAATACAGCCAATGTAAATGCGGCTAATGACAAACTGGAAGTAACAACTTATTCAACAAACGGTGATGATGGTGCAAAAAACAGCATCTGGTCAAAACCGTGGATTATTCAAGGAACCGGTAAACCCTGGTAATTAAAATGATGAAGGGTTGTGCTGTAACAGGCACAACCCGTTTTTAGTCGTTATATGGCCGGGAGTATGTATCCTGTATGCCACAATAATGATGAAAAGGAATTCAATGAACTAAAATCCTGATATGAAATTCAGATTGTTATGCGTATAAACAATAAAAGTACGGAAATCTTAAAAGCCGGAGTGATCAGTATCCTGTTTCAGCTGGCCGTTATTTTTCAGCTTACCGGGCAGCAGGTAACACCTGAAACAGCCTTGCAGGCCTATTTAAATAACAGCGACAAAAGTTATGGATGGGAAATAAAAGAAGAATTTACAATTCCTGGTGTCAAAGCTTACGGATTGATGCTTACTTCTCAAACCTGGAAGGAGCATATCTGGAAACATCAGCTGATTGTGCTGATTCCGGATGAAATCCGGCATGAGGATGCACTGTTATTTATTACCGGAGGCTCCAATAAAAATACAGAACCCAACTGGACCTCCATAGAAAAGGAGAAACTCCTGAAAGGGCTTGTGCCCGTGGCACTGGATAACAAAGCTGTTGTCGCACTGATTAAACAGGTTCCCAATCAGCCTCTTTATGATGGAAGAACAGAAGATGCGTTAATTTCGCTGACATTGCATAATTATAAAAAGGATGGAGATATGACATGGCCGTTATTGTTTCCTATGGTTAAAAGTGCGGTGAGAGGAATGGATGCTGTACAGGAATTTACCCAAAAGCAGGTAAATAAGAGCATTAAACATTTTGTGGTTACAGGAGCCTCCAAACGCGGCTGGACAACATGGCTTACCGGAGCTTCTGATCTGCGTGTTAAAGCGATAGCACCTATGGTGATTGATATTCTGAATATGCCGGTGAGTCTGGATTATCAGATCGAAACATGGGGTGAATACAGCGAGGAAATTAATGATTATGTCAAGCTGGAGATACCGCAATCGGTAAATTCCGAAAGTGGCACTGCCATTTCCAAAATGATTGACCCTTATTCCTACCGGGCTAAACTGACAATGCCAAAGATGATTTTCATGGGTACGAATGATCCTTACTGGGTAGTGGATAATATCAAAAACTATTACGATGACATTCCGGGTCAGAATCTGATCCACTATGTGCCTAACGCCGGACATGATCTGGGTGATGGTGTACAGGCTTTCGGAGCATTGAATTCCTTTTTCGGAACTACGCTCCGGAGCAAAGATTATCCAACCTGCTCATGGAAAGTAAAACAAGGTAAAAAAGGTCTTAAGCTGGAAATTCAATCAACTGATGATGAGTTGATTGAGGCTGTACTTTGGTCGGCCCAGTCTGATACCCGTGACTTCAGGAAACAAAAATGGAGTAGCCGAAGCCTGGGGCAGGGAGGAAAGAAGAAGATTAAGCTTTCTCAACCATTCCCTTCTACTGGATACCAGGCATTTTATATTGATCTCAGGCATAAAGATCCGAATGGCGGAGCTCCTTACACGACCAGCACCCGGATGTTTTTAACCGATAATAAAGTTGTTTTCCTGAAATAGATAAGCTTGAACAGCAAAAAAGCCGCCTTACTCAGGTGGCTTTTTTGCTGGTTAAAGAAAATGAGAAAATCAATTGATACTCAGTATTTCGACGATAATCAGGCACTATATTTGGAAAAATGAGAGGCCTGTAAGGGCTTTTTTTGTTATTATGGAAATATGACAGACAAAAATTTGTACCGCTTGAAACACAAATCATTATATTTGCGACTCTTTTGAGTGTTTTTTTATCATTAATTCTAATTTACCGTGGAAAAAAATTCTTCCCTAATCTGGAACATTGCCCTGACAGTAGCTGTGGTAGTTCTGTTTTTTTTACATTTTACCGGCAATAAACCAGGTTCAGGCACAGGTTCCGGTTCTTCAGCAACTACTTCAGACGGAAGAAAGCTCGTATACGTGCAGATTGACAGCTTGCTGACTAACTATGAGTATTTTAAAGATGCCAGAAAAGAATTGGAAAACAAGCGTTTTCAACTGGATAATGACCTGACAACGCGCGGTCGCTCTCTTGAAAACGAAATTGCTTTTTTTCAGCAAAAGGCACAGACAATGACATTGGATCAGGCTCGTAATACAGAAGCTCAGCTGATGAAAAAACAACAGGATTTTGTTCAGTACAGAGATCGTGCTGCCCAGACACTGGCTCAGGAAGAAGCTGATAAGAACGAAGAATTGTATAATCAGATCCATGAGTATCTTGAAAAATATAATAATGAAAACAGCTATGAGTTCGTTTTGGGATATACCCGCGGTGGTGGTATTCTTTTCGCTGATTCGGCTTTAAATGTAACAGATAAGGTATTGGACGGATTGAATAAGGCATACGCTGAAAAGGGCAAAAAAGACGACAAATCTGCTAAGAAAGATTCAACAGCAACAAAAAAATAATTTGATAAACTTACTTTCTGAAGGCCATCATAACGGTGATGAGTTCAGGGAGTGCCCGTTTTGTCAGATTATCTTTTTAACTTAGAGTATTGCAATTTAGTAACTGATATGTATTATGCCGCTGGATCAGGAATTTGAGAAGAAATTGGAAGAAAGTGAAGGACAGGAGATGTCCTTTCTGGAGCATCTTGAAGAGCTTAGGTGGCATATTATCCGTGCAGTTGGCTCTGTTCTGGTATTTGCTATTCTTGCATTTGTATATATTGAAGAGCTTTACAAGTACGTCATTATGGCACCCAGTAAAAATGATTTCTGGACGTACCAGATGTTGTGTAAACTGGGAAAGGCTGTTGGGGCGGATGGTCTTTGTGTAGGTGAGCTTAATTTTACGACGCAAAATATTGAAATGGGCGGGCAGTTCACTATGGGCATGATGTCTGCTGCTATTTTTGGTCTTTTATTCGCTTTCCCTTATGCTTTCTGGGAGGTTTGGCGCTTTATTATGCCGGGTTTGAAAAAATCGGAGCGTAAGGCTGCCCGTGGTGCTGTATTCTATGTGACATTGCTGTTTTTCTCTGGTGTTTTGTTTGGGTATTATATTGTATCACCTCTGGCTATTAATTTTCTTGCCAACTTCCAGCTTGATGAATCCATTAAAAACCAGATCAGTATTACATCCTATATTTCAACAGTTGCTACACTTACGCTTGCCTGCGGAGTGGCTTTCCAGTTACCGGTTGTAGTGTTTGTGCTTTCGAAAATCGGTATCCTTACTCCGAAATTCATGCGTACCTATCGACGTCACTCGGTGGTTGTTATATTGATTGTTGCTGCCATTATAACGCCTTCTCCTGATATTTACAGCCAGGTGCTGGTAGCAATGCCGCTTATGTTGCTGTATGAAATCGGGATCGTAGTGTCTGGTCGTGTGGAAAGGAGCAGGCTTGAAGAAAGTGCCGCATTGACAACATCTTCCGACGAAGATTAACAGAGCTATAAAAATTCATTGTGAAAAGGACTGCCCCAGGGTGGTCCTTTTTCTTTTAAAACCCACTCCTGGGAGGGGGTGCGGATGATATGTGCGGCTGCAGGGGTGGG
>JBEBXQ010000009.1:0-55823 GCA_040391535.1 Telluribacter sp.
GCATCCCTTACCGGATGCTTTTGTCGTTTTAAACCCGTTCACCCAAAACCGATACCTTCACTAAATTGTTTGAAAAACAGAATGCTGAGAAATAGGAGTGTACACAGGCCCGGTCTTCAAAGCCGGTCTGTTCCGCGTCGCCGGATTTGTGCTCTATCAGATCTCAGTTACCAGGAATGATTTATACTCCGGCTTATGGCATTATTATAAAACAAAGATCTGAAGAAATATATAACACGAAACAGATAACCAACACCCTGTTATTTTACTGAATTAAGTGTTGCAGAATTGCGGGAGGATCAGCTTACTTGAAATGTTAAGTCAAGGGAATCATTTGCTGCTGTATAGTACTGACCAGATGATCTGAGAAGTACTATCCGTCTCTGAAATTCAAAAAGAGCAGACCGGATAGCCTGCTCTTTTGAAAACATATCTTAAGAAACCTACCTATAAGGTAACTTTTTCGATACTCATGTTTCTTTTCAGATTCGTCAGGGCTCCGAAGACCAGATTATAAACTGACTGGATATTTATTTTCATTAATTCAGCAATTTCCTGATTATTCATATCCATATAAAATTTCAGGTATATCGCCTCACGCTGCCTTTTCGGAAGCGTTTCCAGCGCTATATTAAGATGATCATTGGTGAACTGATACTCTTCCTCCGAAATCATATCGTTCTCATGCGACGGCGTATGAATATGCCAGTATTCCACAGGGACATCTTCATTGCTGGTATTTTTTTGCTGGGTATTAATATACCTTACCAGTTTGCGCTTGATAGACGCCATCAGGTAAAACCGTACGGAGGTTGTATCTCCTAATGTTTTGCGGTTACGCCATAACTCTACGAATAGGTCATGAATACAGTCCTTAATCAAGGGTTTGTCCACCGTAAATTGTGAACAGTACTGATACAGGATTTGAACGTAAGATTGGTAAAGTGACGCGTAAGCCGTCTGATCACCTTGTCTGAATTGGTTCCAGTAATTCAGTTCTTCTTCTTGCTTCAACCGGAATTGTGCCATTATTTGGGGTTAGGAATTTTATGAGTTTAGGATCTTGGAGTCAAATTTAAGATTCAAATTGTATCTGTCAAATATTTTAGAAGAAAAAATTGATTTTTTATAGTAATGCCGAAGCATTACTTGCTTTTAAACGGATTGCTGACATTATTCAAACATAGATATAAAAGAAAACTCATGGGTATTAAATAGTCCCAGATCACTGATTTTAAGACTGGGTATTACTAAAAGTGCCATAAATGATAAGGTCATAAAAGGTGATCTGAGTGTACAACCCATTTCTCTTTTTACACATTGATCCAGAAATGCATATTGGTTACCTACCTCGTAGCCATCGCCGTCGGTCATGATTCCCCCGATGGGCAGACTGATGCTATGTATACGGTTTTGAAAGTGTGCCGCCAGTCCCCCTTTGTTACGAATAATTTCATTGGCTGCTTCACTCATACTTTTATCGTCTGTTCCCACAACAATGATATTATGTGAATCATGGGCAACTGATGAAGCAATGGCACCACCTTTGATCCCGAATCCTTTGACCAGCGCTACTGATACCGGAGCCTCCCGGTAGCGGTTGATGACAGCTATTTTTAAAATATCCTTTTCGGTATCGGTTGAAATTATACCTGAATCAGTATCAGGAGACCATACTGTTTCCCGGGTGATCAATTGTCCGTCTATCGCCTCTATCACTTTGACAGTCGATTTCCCCTCTGGCAGGGATATTTCAAAATCAGAAGGTTGAGTAGGTTTACAGGTAAAATTATTCAGATGAGGGCTTCTGAGATCAGGAATTTTACTTTCTCCGTTCTCGGCAACCAATACTCCGTTTATATAGGTTTTTTGTATGTTGAAATTTTCGGGATTATCAATTTCGATAAAATCGGCCTGATCGCCTTCTCTGAGCAGTCCCGTTTTCATCTGATAATGCTCCACCGGATGAACACAAGCTGCTCTGAGTACATCAAAAATATCATGACCGAGCTCAAGAGCCCTTTTCACCAGCAGATTAATATGTCCTTTAGCCAGCATATCCGGATGTTTATCATCACTGCAGAACATTAACTTTTCCGGGAACAGTTTGAAAAGCGGGATCAGGGCGTCGAAATTCCGGGCAGCACATCCCTCCCTGATCAGGATTTTGGCACCATAGCCGATTTTTTCCAGGGCTTCTTCGTAGGTGAAACACTCATGATCAGTAGAGATCCCAAATGAAATATATTTTTTTGCATCATCACCTCTCAATCCCGGAGCGTGGCCGTCAACAGGCTTACGATGTTTTTTTGCATGATTTAGGATTTTGATAAGATCAGGATCTTCCTGTAAGATCCCCGGGAAATTCATCATTTCAGCCAGATAGCCGATTTCGTCTTTTTGTAAAAGGTAGTCGATATCGTTTGGTGTCAGACGGGCGCCCGATGTCTCAAAATTGGTTGCCGGAACGCAGGAAGGTGCGCCCAGGCAAAATTTAAATGGGACTCTTTTACATTCACGAATCATGTATTCGACGCCTTTTATCCCAAGCACATTGGCAATTTCATGCGGATCAGACACACTGCCTATGGTACCATGCACCACAGCCATACGGGCAAACTGCGGGGGAGTAAGCATGGAACTTTCTATATGCACGTGAGCATCTATAAAACCAGGCAGAATATAAGGTAAATCCGCGTTGCTGCCGGCTTTCTTTTCTGAAAAGAAAATATGACCATCCTTTATTTCATAGGCTGTTTCATAAATGGAACTTGTAAACAGATCGATAAGGTTGGCGCGATTCATGATTTATTTTTATTTAATAATAAGTGAGGCTGTTTAACAAAGTACTAATTTCCTTTGGTCGATCAAAATCTCTTATAAATTTGTGTCTTATAAAATTAGAATTTTAAAATTATGTTTAAACTGAATAATAAGGTTGCTTTGGTGACCGGTGGTGCAAGTGGGATTGGTCTTGCTATTTCAAGGACTTTTGCTGAACAGGGAGCTTACGTCCATATTCTTGAAATTAATGAGAACGAAGCAATCAGTGCGGCAGAAGAAATCAAAAGAAACGGAGGACAGGCTGAAGCTCATTTACTGGATGTGTCGAAACAAAATGATGTAACAGCCCTAATTGCTGAAATTGCTGCTCAGCACAGGATTGATATTCTGGTTAATAATGCCGGAATTTCCCATATAGGAAAAGTGCACACCACTTCCGAAACCGATTTTGACCGTTTACTTACTGTCAATGTAAAAGGACCTTATAATATGCTTCATGCCGTTATCCCGCATTTCCTGGAACATGGCGGCGGCGTTATTCTGAATATGGCCTCTATTGCGGCTACAGTGGGACTGGCCGACCGCTTCGCCTATTCCACGACCAAAGGAGCTGTGTATACAATGACCATTTCCGTAGCCCGTGATTATGTTGCTGATAATATCCGCTGTAACAGCATTTCACCTGCACGTGTTCATACACCGTTTGTTGACGGCTATCTGGCGAAGAATTACCCCGGAAGAGAAGAAGAGATGTTTAAGCAGTTATCAGCAACACAGCCGATCGGGAGGATGGCCAAACCCGAAGAAATAGGAGCACTGGCTTTGTATCTGTGTTCAGATGAAGCGTCTTTCATTACAGGAAGCAATTATTTAATTGACGCAGGTTTTTCCAATCTTAAAGTGTAACACAATGGTCATTGATGCACACCAGCATTTCTGGGTATATGATCCGGTCAGAGATGCCTGGATTACGGAAGATATGGCTGCCATACGTCGTAATTTTTTCCCGGAACACCTGAAACCTGTTCTGAAGGAGAATGGGATCGAAGGTTGTGTAGCCGTTCAGGCAGCTCAAAGTGAATCTGAAACGGAATTTCTGCTACAGCTTGCTGAAGCCAATGATTTTGTCAAAGGTGTGGTCGGATGGGTGGATTTCCGGAATGATAACCTTTATGATCGTCTTGATTTCTATTCCCAGTATGAAAAATTGCGTGGTTTCAGACATATCGTTCAGGCCGAAAGTGATGATTTTCTGAAACGTCCGGATTTTATAAGGGGGGTGAAGGAACTCAGGGCATTTGATTATACCTATGATATTCTGGTTTATCCGACGCAACTCGATGCGGCTTTGTTTTTTATCAGACAAATGCCCGAAATTAAATTTGTTGTCGACCACCTGGCAAAACCTTATATCAAAAGCGGACACATAGAAGAATGGGCACGGGATATGAAATCACTGGCGCAGTTCCCGAATGTTTACTGTAAAATTTCAGGTATGGTTACGGAGGCCGACTGGAAAGCATGGAAGCAGGAAGACTTTACACCCTATCTGGATGTCATTTTTGAAGCATTTGGCAGTAACCGCCTCATGTATGGGTCCGATTGGCCCGTTTGCCTGGTCGCCGGGGATTATGCCAGCCAGAAATCAATTCTGGATAATTACCTGAGTTCATTTCCGGAAACGGAAAAAGCGAAGATAATGGGAGAAAATGCCACCCGGTTTTACAGCCTTTCATAAAGCTTAAAAATTTATCGGATAGGTAAGGTATGCTTCTTTTCGGCTGAAAACCGATTACGTTTTCCGCGAACAGACCTTGTGTATGCCTTCGACCGGAAACAACTCAAAATAGTAAAGAAGTAAACCAGCCCGTAAAACATAGTACTTTCTGTTTCATTCATAAATTAAAAAAAGTATGGCATCTATTCCAGGAAACTCTGACCTGCCTTTAAAGAAAATAATCTCCGATAACCGCGGGTATACACTACCCTTTGTACTGGTAACCAGTTTGTTTTTTTTATGGGGGCTAGCCAATTCGCTGAACGGAACCCTTATCAAACATTTCCAGACGGCACTCGATCTGAACCGTGGACAGGCCGGGTTTGTAGATTCTGCTTTTTATATCGGGTATTTCGTCATGGCTATTCCTGCCGGAATGTTCATGGAAAAATACGGGTTTAAAAAGGGAATCCTGACCGGATTGGTACTTTATGCAATAGGTGCCATATTCTTTTTCCCGGCAGCAGATTACCGCTCTTATAGTTTCTTCCTTTTTGCCCTGTTTACCATTGCGTGTGGTCTGGCTTTTCTGGAAACCGCCGGAAATCCTTATGTAACCATTTTGGGAGATCCTGCCAAAGCTGAGCACCGGATTAATTTTGCCCAGTCTTTTAACGGTTTGAGTATCATTCTTGGACCTCTTATTGGCGGACTGTTTATTTTTTCCAATGACTCTTATACAAATGAGCAGCTGAATGCCATGCCCTTTGCGGAAGCAGAAGCCATCCGAATCCATGAGGCCGAATCGGTGCAAATGCCCTATTTGTGGATAGCAGCAGCGGTAATTCTGGTAGCCGTACTCTTTGCTTTGACCCGAATGCCTGAACCGGAAACAGAATCAGATGGTAAAGGAAAAAGCGCGGGAAGCATCTGGTCGCTCCTTAGAAAACCTCATTTATCACTGGGTGTTCTGGCTCAGTTTTTCTATGTCGGAGCACAGGCATCGCTGTGGGGCTATTTTGTTGATTATAAAATGGCAATTGCTCCCGAAGATAATCTGGCGGTGGCCATTGGCTTTGGTGAATTAATGGCTACATTGACCGGCAACAGCACAGATTTGTCGCCTGTACAGATCGCCAGTTTTCATGCCTCTTTTGCGTTAGTTATTTTTATGGTTGGACGTTTTATAGGAACTGCTTTGTTAAACCGCTTTAAATCACAGGACCTGCTGGCAGTATATGCGTTATTATCATCTTTATTGCTGGGCCTGGCAATGGTAACAGAAGGATTATCAGCCATTATTTGTATAATGGCCGTTTACTTTTTCATGTCTATTATGTTTCCGACCATTTTTGCATTAGCCACTAAAAAACTGGGCAGTCAGATGAAAATGGGAGCTTCACTGGTGGTAATGGCTATTGTAGGAGGGGCTGTTGTTGCACCATCTACCGGTTATCTTTCAAAAATTGATATGCAGGTTTCGCTGCTGATTCCTATCGCTTGTTTTTTATTTGTGTTCTATTATGCGGTTTCAGGTTATAAAATAAAAGAACTATGAAATGAAGAAATACTGTTTTGCACTTGATCTGAAAGATGATCCTGATCTGATAGCAGAGTATGAAGCCATTCACCAAAGAATATGGCCGGAGATTGAAGAAAGTATGTTTCAGTCGGGTATTACGCAAATGGAGATCTACCGCGCCGGTGACAGGATGTTTATGATTATGGAAGTAACTGACGATTTTTCTTTCGAAAAGAAAACAGAAGCCGATCTGGCAAACCCGGTTGTTCAGAAATGGGAAGCTTACATGTGGAGCTTTCAGAAATCGCTTCCTTTTGCAGTAAAGGATGAAAAATGGGTAATGATGAATAAAATATTTGATTTGAAGGAAAGTACAGGATTGTGAAACGGAGTGTAAGATTAATTTTGAGGAATATTTGTATTATCCTCTTTTCCATTTTTCTTTTTTATGGAAAAGTGAACGGGATTCCTCCGTTAAAAACACTGGAGTTAAAAATAATGAGTTTTAATATCCAGTATGGTAATGATTACTGGGGAGAATCCAATTTAAGGACAGTTCTTAAAATTATTGAAGAAGAAAAGCCTCACCTTATTGCCTTCCAGGCCGTGGACAGCCTGGTGATTAACGGACAGGTGCGGCACAGGCTGAGACAGCTGGCTTTACAAACGGGTATGTATTATGCCTACGGGGCAGCAGAGGAAATTCAGAATGGAACACAGGGTGTAGGAATACTTTCTCGTTTCCCGCTAACCCAGGTTCAGCAGTTTCATCTGCCCGATTCGCCTTCTGCCACCCAAAGTAACCCGACGGTTTCGCCGAGGGTATTACTTTGTGGCTTTGTAGAATATGCACTCGGAAAAGGCTTAAGGTTTTGCTGCTCACGTATTGAATATGCAGCCGGTGTTGAAAGAGCCATTCAGGCAGCTTTTATAAACGGACTGCTTAATGAAAGTATTCAGCCGGTGATTCTGGGAGTAGATCTGGGAGCAAGACCTGCAGAGCAACCCTATACCTCCTTCCGGAAAAAATGGGTGGATACCGGAAAAGGCTCCACGCTGTCTACGTGGACAGAAGGTACACCGGGCGATAGGTTTGATTATATTTTTGTACTTGAAAATATAAGAATGAGGGTCAAAAATTATAAGGTGATCAGAAGATTCCCGGAAGCTTCAGATCATTTCCCAATAGTAGCCACTATAGAACTGTGGTAGTTAGTATCGGTTTTTTTAAAGGACATATTAAATAGAAATTGCTTTGAAAGTTGGCTTATTTATCCCTTGTTACGTCGACCAGTTCTATCCGCAGGTGGGTGTAGCAACATTGGAATTATTGGAGAAATATGGCTGTACAGTCGGGTTTCCCCTGAATCAGACCTGTTGCGGACAACCGATGGCCAACTCGGGTTTCGAACATATGGCCCAATCCTGCAATGAATTGTTTACGGATAATTTTGAAGGTTATGATTATATCGTTTGTCCTTCCGGGAGTTGTACCTTACATATAAAGGATCATCTGCACAGCGGGAAAAAAGAAGATTCAGCAAAGCATATCAAAAGCCGTATTTACGAACTGGTTGAGTTTTTGACAGATGTACTGAAAGTCGATAACCTCAACGCCAGCTTCCCGCACAGAGTGGGTATGCATCAGAGCTGTCACGGCCAGCGGGGGCTGCATCTTTCGCAGATGTCAGAGCTTAATGCTCCGTGGTTTTCAAAACCACATCATCTGTTGGAAAAAGTAAAAGGGCTTGAGCTTGTTGAACTTGACCGAAAAGACGAGTGCTGTGGATTTGGTGGTACTTTCTGCGTCAGTGAAGAAGCGGTTTCAGTGAAAATGGGAAAAGACAGGGTGGCTGATCATGAGCAACACAACGTGGAATATATAACCGGAGGAGATATGAGTTGTCTGATGCATATGGCCGGTATCCTGAACCGGAAAGGTTCTAAAGTGAAGGTAATTCATATCGCTGAAATTTTGAATCATTCAGGCATTTAGTGTTTAGGAGTTTACAGGTCGCTAAATGAAAGTAGCGGAAAGAAGTTAAAAGAAATCATGAAGACAGATATAACGAGTCACGCGGAAGCTGCTGAAGCATTTAACAAAAAGGAAAGTTATGTCAATTGGCATGATGAAACCCTTTGGTTTGTCAGAAAAAAACGTGACAGGGTGGTGCATCAGATCCCCGAATGGGAAGCTTTGCGTGAAAAAGCTTCGGCTACCAAGCACTATGTGTTGTCTCACATGGATGAGCTTCTTGAAGAATTTGAAAAAAATGCAATCCGGAACGGCATTCAGGTACACTGGGCTGTAGATGGGGATGAGCATAACCGGATCATAGAGGAGATTCTGAACCGGCACGGTATCAGGCAAATGGTTAAAAGTAAATCCATGCTTACGGAGGAGTGTCATCTGAATCCGTACCTGGCTTCCAGGGGTATTGATGTGATCGATTCTGATTTAGGGGAAAGAGTAGTACAGCTGAGGCAGGAACCGCCCAGCCACATCGTAATGCCGGCTATACACCTGAAGAAAAAAGATATAGGTGATTTGTTTCATATACATCTGGGAACAGAAGCCGGTGCTGAAGATCCCAAATACCTCACCGAAGCGGCACGACAGCATTTGAGAGAAACTTTTCTGACCCGCAGAGCTTCTTTAACCGGTGTCAATTTCGCGATTGCATCCACCGGCGGATTTATGGTTTGTACCAATGAAGGCAACGCGGATATGGGTGCCCACCTCGCCGATGTGCATATTGCCTGTATGGGAATGGAAAAACTGATTCCAACCTTTAATGATCTTAGTGTTTTTCTGAGATTGCTGGCACGTTCCGCTACCGGACAGCCCATTACGACCTATAGCAGCTATTTTGAAAAGCCAAGAAAAGGGCAGGAAATGCATCTTGTGATTGTAGACAACGGCAGAAGTACACAGCTGGGAAGAGCTGATTTCCGGAATTCCCTGAAATGTATTCGTTGTGGTGCCTGCATGAACACCTGTCCGGTTTACCGCAGAAGCGGAGGGCACAGTTATCATAATGCAGTCGCAGGCCCGATCGGGTCTATTCTGGCCCCGAATGTGGACATGCGGAAAAATGCCGATTTGCCTTTTGCCAGTACGCTTTGCGGAAGCTGCAGTAACGTTTGTCCTGTAAAAATAGATATTCATGATCAGCTGTATAAATGGCGCCAGGTACTGGCAAAAGAAGGATTTGTACCCAAGCCTAAAGCCATAGGCATGAAAGCAATGAGTGTATTATTTGCACAACCCCGGTTTTATCAATGGGCCGGCAGTGTGGGGCGTGTCGTAATGCGGACGTTTCCCGGAGCAATCAATAATGGATTGAATCCCTGGTACAAACAACGTGATATGCCCGAAGCACCTAAGGAAAGCTTCAGGGAATGGTATATCAGAAACCGCCAAAAATAAACAACGGATGTCATCAAGAGAAATCATATTAAACAGGGTTAAAAGTAATAAACCTGAACCTACTCAGCGTCCTGAGGAGTTACCCAATCCGATCAGGTATGAAAACCTGCTTGAAACTTTCAAAACCATGCTCGGTAATATTGAAGGTAAAGCTTTTGAAGTCAGCAGTTGGGAAGAAATTACCGGAATCCTTCATTCGGAATACCCGGATATGGTCAATAAGGCAAGCGATATTCCGCAGCTGGCTGACTGGGTTGATTTTAGTCTGAGGGAAGAAGACCCGCATCAGCTGGATTCCGTAAATCTGGCCGTGATACAGGGAGAACTGGGGGTTGCTGAAAATGCTGCCATTTGGGTGACAGAGGAGCGGCTCTCCCATAGGGTATTACCCTTTATTACCCAATATCTGGCTATTGTGATTCCTGCAGATACTATTGTGCATAATATGCATGAAGCGATGTCTCAGATCCGGACGGGCGGTTTTGGATGGGGTGCATTTATTTCCGGTCCTTCCAAAACTGCCGATATTGAACAGTCGCTGGTGATCGGGGCTCATGGGGCCAGGGCACTGTGTGTATTTCTTTTGAAGGATTAATATATTGCCGATATAATTCATGATTTAAAAGCCATTTGACGGATAGTTTATTTATTTTGCAGCATGAGAACAGATTGTTCCGTGTCCAGGTGTGCAAAATAGTATGAAGTCAAAGATAACAATTGCCATAGATGGCTATTCAAGTTGCGGGAAAAGTACGACGGCTAAAGAAATAGCGAAGATCCTGCACTACGCTTATGTGGATACAGGTGCTATGTACAGGGCCGTGACTTTGTATTTTCTTCAGAACCATATTTCCGTTACAAATCCTAAAGAAATAACGCAGGCACTGAGTCAGATTCAGATAGCCTTTCGCAGAAATGCAGAAACCCTTGAAAATGAGATTTTTCTGAACGGATTGAACGTAGCCCTCGAAATCCGTAAAATGTATGTATCTGATTATGTAAGTGTGGTAAGTGCCATTCCGGAGGTGCGGCGGGCACTGGTTGCACAACAGCAGCAGATGGGTAAGGGAAAAGGGATTGTAATGGATGGGAGGGATATCGGTACAGTGGTGTTTCCTGATGCCGACCTGAAAATTTTTATGAACGCTGACCCGTTGGTGAGAGCGCAGAGACGACAAGCCGAATTGTTGCAGAAAGGGGAAATGACCAATCTGGAAGAGATTCTGGAAAATCTTAAAAAAAGAGATAATATTGATACCACACGGTCTGACAGCCCACTGAAAATGGCTGAAGATGCTATTTTGCTCGATAATACCATGATGGCTTTTGATGAGCAGGTAACGTTTATTATGGAGCTGGCCGACAGAAAAATTTCTGAAACCATCAAAAATGCCCGCGGTAATGAAATCCTATGATTACCTGATCGTTGGGGATGGGCTGGCCGGCACCACACTGATCTGGCATTTGCTTCCGTATAACAAAAAAATCCTGTGGTTATGTGATGTGTCAAAACCTGCTGCCTCACGGGTAGCCGCTGGTATTTATAACCCATTAACCGGGAAAAAACTGGTAAAAACCTGGATGGCCGATAAAATCTTTCCTTATGCAGGACGGTTTTATAGCCGTGCTGAAGAACTGGTTAAGGAGCGTTTCTGGCATTCATTGAATATCCTGAGACCTTTCCGTAATACCGAAGAACAGAATACGTATATGGCTCTTGCGGCCGAACCTGCTCTGACTGATTATATTGAAGGGATCTCGGATTGTGCCGGTTACCAGGAAGTCCTGAAAGCAAAACAGGGAGCTTTGGAAGTGAAAAATGCCGGATGGCTGGATGTCAACCGTTTTCTTGATACTTCTGCCGCTTATTTTGCTGATCAGGTTACCAGGATTGAAGGGGAATTTAAGGATGAGGATCTGAAACCCGGGCCGGAAAATGTTGAATGGAGGGACTATCAGGTCAGCCGCGTTATTCTCTGTACAGGAGATGATGAAAGACAACGGAGCTGGTTTGGCTGGCTGCCGTTTAATCCCGTTAAGGGGCAGCTCCTGGAAGTGGAAATGGAAACCTTTCCTGCAAGTCATATTGTCAATCAGGGTGCGTTTATTTTACCCGTTAAAGGTTCCGGGTTTAAAATCGGTGCGACTTATTCATGGCATGACATAGATTGGGAAACTTCCGAAGACGGGCGTCAGTTTCTACAGCATAAAGTCAGCGAATTTTTAACGGCACCTTATCGTATTACGGGCCAGTCAGCAGGTATCAGGCCCTGTTCAAAAGATCGTCGTCCGCTGATCGGTTTACACCCGGAGTTTGAAAGAATCGGTATTTTTAATGGACTAGGGACTAAAGGCGTCACACTGGGTCCTTATTTTGCAGAAGAATTTGCCGGTTTTCTTGAAAATAGTAAAGATTTGAGTCCGGATGTGAATATTGACAGGTATTTTTCGTTATATTACGACCATAAGAAATCAGATTAATTTCCGATGAAAATAACTTTCCCCTATACCAGATATACTACTTGGATCACGCTTCTGCTCCTGCTGTTTGGAGCCGTAAACACTCATGCGCAGAATTATCCTTCACAGGAAAAATACGGACAGAACAGGATTCAGGAAAGAAAATTTGACTGGAAATTTTTAAGAACTTCAAACTTCGAAGTTTATTTTCATCAGGGAAGCCGTGGCATTTCCAACATGGCCGCTGAAATGGCCGAAGTGGAATTTGACCGTATTACGAGTATTCTGGGGTATACACCTTATAACCGGGTAAAGCTTTTTCTCTATAATTCCCCGGCAGAATTAATCCAGAGCAATATGGGCCTTGCCTCCTTCGGTGATCTTTCAGATACTGAAATGGACATGGCTCATTCCCGTATTGAAATCGGTTATACCGGTGATCAGCTCAGCTTTCGCAGGAAACTTATTTTTGAGATTTCTCAGGTATTTATTTATGATATGCTGTACGGTGGCAATATCAAAGATGCACTGCAGAGTTCTTTACTGCTTAACCTTCCCGAATGGTTTATGGACGGCCTTTCTGCCTATATCGCTGAAGGTTGGTCCCCTGAAATGAACGATTTTATGAGGGAAATGGCAAAGTCCAACAAACTGAGGAAACCTTCTCTATTTGAAGGAGAGGACGCAAAGAAAGTGGGACAGTCTATCTGGAATTATATTGCTGAAAATCATAGCAGGGATCATATTTCCAATATTCTTAATCTGACCCGGATTATCCGCACGGAGCAAACCAGTATTACCAGCACATTAGGCTCTCCTTCCTATGCCAGATTTCTGAAAGGATGGCGGGATTATTATGCCGGAATCAATCAGAAAGCCACGGAGAATTTTAATGACCCGACGGTAGATATGAATTATTCCATAAGCAAATCCAATTCGGTCGTTAATAAACCAGAGATCAAAGTTTCTGCAGATAAAAAGTTTCTGGCTGTCAGTGAGTTGAATAAAAAACGTTATAAAATTACGGTTATAGAAACAGGGACCGGTAAAAAACGGGTAATACGTCAGGGAAATTCAGTTACCTATGGTGATGCAAAAACAGCCATTGCTCCGAAAGTAGCCTGGTCAAAGAATAACGGGCTCATGATTCTGGCACTTGAAGACAAAGGTTATAATTATTATTTCTTTGAGGAGGTTGATGCAAAAAAACCGAAATTGAAAGTAAAAAGATCCTTAAAAGGACTGGATTATATTCAGGATATGGACCTTTCGGAAGACGGAGGAATGATGGCAGTAAGTGCGGATAAAAAAGGCAAAAATGATATTTATCTTATCAATGTTCCACGGGCTTCGGCCATTCCGTTAACCAATGATGCTTATGATGATCTTAACCCGAGATTTGTAGGAAATTCAACGAGAAAAGTAGTTTTTGCTTCAAACCGTACAGATGATGCAGATTCTCTGAAAGCAAAAAAAGGGGCTTTAACTCCGATTAATACTACTTTAAGGCTTTACGAACATAACGGTACTCCCCGTGACGGCAAAATTACCCTGCTGGTTGATTCATTAGGGAAAAAGCTTACTCCGGTATGGGCATCTGAAGAGGATGTATATTTTCTGTCGGACGCAAAAGGAATCAATAATCTGTTTAAGCTGAACCGCAAAAGTGAATCGGTAAATCAGGTAACCAATTACCTGACCGGGATTTATGCTGCGTCTATGACAAGAGAGGGAGCCGGAGGGCTGGCTTACACCCGTTTAGGCGGACATTCTGTAGAAGCAGTATATTTAAAATCAGTTGATTTTAACAAGTCTTACGCCTCGCCTCTAATGGCCAGAAATCAGATTGTCAGCCAGGCACCTTCAGCCGTTCAGCCAGCGGATACGGTTAGTAAAGCAGAAGCAGTTACAGGTCCGTCGGGTAAGCCCGGTAAGTTAGAGCTCAATGATAATGAAGTGGATACTGATCATTATGAATTTGATGCTGATATTATCAAAGAATTTGAATCGTTACGCCGCAGAGGTACTTTTGCCACTACACCTGCACCCACGCTGAGAAACAGAAAGCGGGAGAATATTTCCATTAACGGACCTTATAATTATAAAGGATTGTTTATGGTAACGGATGCTTCATCTGAATGGAGAATTGATCCAATCCGCACTTCAGGTTTTGGCCTGTTACAATCGGTTTCGATGAATGACCTGCTGGAAAACCACATTCTTAAGGCCGGTATATTTATCAATACAGGATTCAAGGACAGCGATATTTTTGCCGAATACTCCAACAATACCTATAAAGTTGATTTTGGTGTCCGGGTTGACCGCCGGTCATTGTATTTGCAGAACAATGAAATGTTCAGTGTCGAACGCTACCGTTTCAATCAGATATCCTTATCGGCCTCTTATCCGTTCTCACGTTATGCCAGATTTACCGTGAAACCGGTTTTTGCACAGGGAAGGATTATCAACCTGATTTCTCCGTCAGCTGGTAATATTCAGGATGTTGTTGAAAATTATGGCGGGGTTTCAGGAGAACTGGTATTTGACAATTCGGTGGTGAACGGAATGAATATGCGGGAAGGTAACCGCTTTAAAATACGGTATGAAGCTTTTATGGGGATCGGGGATAAGGATGCCGGTTTTAACCGGTTGACGATCGATCTGCGAAGATACCAGAAAGTACATCGTGACGTGATTCTGGCAGGTAGGCTGGCCATCAGTCATTCAGGAGGGAAATCGCCCAAGCAAAGTATAATGGGCGGGATGGAAAACTGGATTGGTAACCGTAAGGAGAGAAGAACAGACGATGCAAATCCACTGGATTTTTCACAGCATAATCTTGATATTTTCTTTGCTCACTTTGCCAATAACCTGCGTGGATTTAATATAAACCGTTTGTCCGGAACCAGTTATTTCCTTTTTAATGCCGAATTACGCGTACCGCTGATCAAATACATTTACAGAGGCCCTATTACTTCCAGCTTCCTGCGTAATTTCCAGATCGTAGGGTTCTCGGATATCGGGACGGCATGGACGGGTGCAGGCCCGCTTAGCGAGGAAAACAGCCTGAATACGACGATTATCGGTCGTCCGGGCGATCTGTTTACAGCTACCGTGACAGACTTCCGCAATCCGTTCCTGATTGGTTATGGAGTGGGCGTTCGTACGACAATCTTCGGAATTTACGGCAAGTTTGATTATGCCTGGGGGCTTGACAATAAAGTGACCGGGAAAGCCATTCCTTATCTGACATTGGGGTATGATTTCTAAAATAAAGATTGGGTAAGGATGGATCACAGCTCATATCACCGAACCCTCTTTAAAGACCTGCCAGCCATCCGATAGTCAGGTGTGCAGGAGACTTTCAAGTGGGATAATTTTCAGAAAATCGAGACATTTAATGCAAAAAGTACGTCTTTACGTTATTTCGCAGCTAAAGCCGGAACGACGCAGAAATGGAGTAGTACACACCATTGAGAGAGATTAATTTTTCAATTATTAATAAACTCACGTTAAAGGTATTTATCACAACCCGAATGCGTATTTGAGACCCTATGAAAACAGGCGTGGAATCATCCGTAGTGCCGGGAGTGGCAGTTTTGTAGAAAAATCCTGCATTAACAGAAGCGAAAACGCAGGGATTATTATGGCAGGTGGCCATGTAGAGAGCATACTGCTTTAATGCAATTACCGTTTGAGACTCCAGGCCCGGAGTTATTTTCCTTCTTTATACCGGATAGCGAGGCCTTTAAGGGTATAACCTTCTGTTTCAACAGTTGTAAAGTACTGATATGTAACATTAATCAGGGCATCAGCACCGATTTTCTGTGCTTCTGCTACCAGTCTTGAAGTCAGTAATTGTTTGGTTTTCGCATCGTTTCCTCTTTTCAGCATCCTTTCCTGATCTTTTGTCTGGTCAGCCCGTAATACTTCTGAATTACTCAGTTCAAGCCAGCGGAGTTCAACATAGGGCATTTCAGGAGTCTGATTCTCATATAAAACTTCAATAGGATATTTGGTATTGGTAGAGATAGGTATCCCGCCTGACATGCATCCGCTGAGCAGCAGCGCCAATATTGCAGACCACACTGGTAATCTCATAAAAGAAATACGGTTCAAAATAATGCAGAGGTTTATATATGAAATGTAAACGAAACAAAATTACTATTAATTACGCGAACTCCGTCCGGTATGTTACAGAATGTTTCATGGGGTTCTGCTACCATTCATCCCAAAAAAGATCTGAATTATTGAAATTTCTGCTAGCTTGCTTTTAAATTAGGTGTAATATTCAAAAAACACGACTATGAAAATAGCTTACAGAAAATTGTATGCGGGAATCTGTTTGGTGGTAGGCAGTGTTATTGCCCTACCGGCCCTGGCGCAGGATTTACCCAAAGGAATCAGCAAAGTAACTTCAGTGGAAGGGATTACAGAATATAATCTGGAAAACGGCCTGAAAGTTTTACTTTTTCCTGATCCCTCCAAACCTACCATTACAGTAAATATTACCTATCTGGTAGGCTCCCGTCATGAAGGATACGGAGAAACCGGAATGGCCCATTTGCTCGAGCATATGGTGTTTAAAGGAACGCCCGGCCATCCGAATATTATGCAGGAACTCACGGAGCACGGCGCCCGCCCTAACGGAACCACGTGGTACGACCGGACTAATTATTATGAGACCTTTGCAGCTACAGAAGAAAATCTGAAATGGGCTTTGGATCTGGAAGCAGATCGTATGGTGAATTCGTTCATAGCCAAAAAGGATCTGGAGAGTGAAATGACCGTCGTTAGGAATGAGTTTGAAGCCGGAGAGAACAGTCCGTTCAGGGTATTGATGGAACGGGTCGCTGACGTATCCTATTCGTGGCACAATTACGGGAAATCCACGATAGGAAGCCGTGCCGATATTGAGAATGTTCCGATTGAAAACCTTCAGGCGTTTTATAAAAAATATTACCAGCCGGATAATGCCGTACTGATGGTTGCAGGTAAAATTGATGAAGAAAAAACATTGAAGCTCATAGACGAATACTTCAGCAAAATACCGAAGCCGGAAAGAGTACTGCCAAAAACTTATACCCAGGAACCGGTGCAGGATGGTGAGCGGACCGTCGAAGTACGCAGAGTAGGAGATGTCCAGATGGTAATGGCCTCTTATCACATACCACCGGGAGCCCATGAAGATTATGCCAGTGTGGAAGTCTTGTCTGAACTGCTTTCTGCAGAACCTTACGGACGTCTTTACAGAAGTCTGGTAGAAACCAAAAAAGCCTCTTCGCAGTTTGCGTATGCGTTTCAGTTGTTTGACCCGGGGTATATTCTGTTGGGTGCAGAGATTCTTAAAGAAAAGTCACTGGATGAAGCCAAAACCGCTTTTTTAGCAACACTGGACTCTGTAGCCATAGTAAAGCCTTCAGCTGAAGACCTTGAACGTGCTAAAACGAGTATCCTCAAAAACTGGGATCTTCAATTCAGGAATTCAGAACGTGTGGGCTTGGGGATTTCGGAATATATTGCCACCGGCGACTGGCGGCTGGCTTTTTTATTCCGCGACAGAATCAGAAAGGTGACTGAAGATGATGTTTTAAGGGTAGGGCAGCAATATTTTGTTCCCTCCAACCGCTCGTTAGGCTTGTTTATACCGGAAGCAAAATCAATGCGGGCAGTAGTTCCTCAATCGCCTGATGTGATGGCTTTGGTGAAAGATTATAAGGGCGAGGAAGCTGTTGCACAGGGAGAAGATTTTGATCCTTCACCTGACAATATCGAAAAGCGCACGGAGAAAACAGCTACTGCCGGAAGCATTAAGCAGGCGTTGCTCACGAAAAAAACACGCGGAAATGTTGTAGCTGCCCGTTTAACATTTCGGTTTGGTGATGTTAACAGTCTGAAAAATAAAGGAGCTGCTCCGTCTCTTACTGCGGATATGCTGAATAAGGGAACAAAAAGCAAAACACGTCAGGAAATCAGCGATGCCTTTAATAAGCTGAATGCCCGTGTGGGAATCGGAGGAGGGCTGAATCAGGTGAATGTTTCGGTAGAAACCACACGCGACAACCTTCCTGCTGTGATTAAGCTGATTGCAGAGATTATGAAAGAACCGTCTTTCGATGCCAATGAGTTTGAAAAGCTGAAGCAGGAGAATATTGCCGGCATTGAATCGCAGCGCAGTGAACCGCAGGAGATTGCTTTCCTTGAATATCAGCGGAAAACGTCTCCGTATCCGAAAGAGGATATCCGTTATGTCGGAACGCTGGATGAAAATCTGAATGATATTAAGTCCGCTAAGCTGGAAGACGTGAAACAGTTTTATAAAGACTTTTACGGAGCCTCCGATGCTACTGCTTCAGTGGTAGGAGACTTTGATAAGGATGAGATTGAGAAGCTGATTGCACAGGAATTCGGTAACTGGAAAAGCCCGAAACCATTCAAGCGTCTCGAATCTCCGTTTGTTGCAGCCAAGCCGGTAAACCAGGCAATTGAAACTCCCGATAAGGCCAATGCGATGTTTGTCGCAGGTTATACCATTCCGTTGCAGGATACCGATGCCGATTATCCGGCTATGATTCTGGGTAATTTTATGCTTGGACAGGGGATGCTCAATTCGCGTTTGGCCACCCGTATCAGAGTGAAAGACGGATTGAGTTATGGAGTAGGTTCTCAGTTGTCTGCAAGTCCTCTTGATAAAAACGGCACTTTCTTTGCCTATGCGATTTACGCTCCTGAAAATCTTGAAAAACTTGAAAATGCTTTCAGGGAAGAGATGGAAAAAGTAATAAAGGATGGTTTTACCGAGGAAGAAATCAAAGCTGCGAAATCAGGTTATCTGCAGGGCCGTCAGGTAAGCAGAGCGCAGGATGCTGGCCTGGCCGGAACTTTGAATAATAACCTGTATCTGAACCGTACGATGGAATATGATGCTGATTTCGAGAAGAAAGTTGCGTCCCTGACTGCCGCTCAGATCAATGCTGCATTTAAAAAATATATGGATTACAATAAACTGGTTATTATTAAAGCAGGTGATTTTGCGAAATCGGCAGGAACAACGCCTCCCAACGCTCAGCCGGGTGCTGTCGGTGGAAGTCCTAAAAAGTAATATGGTATACTGACGATAAATAATTGCTGCCGGAAGAGATATCCGGCAGCAATTATTGTTTAATCCTTAAATAGTTCAAAAGCCGGGTTGGTGTTACACCAGAACCGGTCCAGGTCAATAAGACGTTGCCTGAGAAAACGGTAGATAAGAGGCTGATCAGCCGGTTTAAAAACATTGACCCCCTCTGTAATAGCATAGATCATGCTGACTTCCTTTCCTGACTGGTTTTTTTGCCTGTAAATCCATACCCACTCCTCTTGCAGAAACTCCTCCAGAAGATGTTTCACTTCCAGAAACTGATCATACATCAGTTCATGTATGCCCGGGTCCGGGTGGGAAATCTCGATTTTAATGATGGCACTATGACGGTCAGCATCCATTTTGAAGGCAAGATATCTTACTCCGGTTTCATAGTTGATCCATTTTATTTTTTCATCATCGGCAGACAATTGTTCCGACATTTTTTGTCCGAATGCCCGCCAGAATGATTCTTTTACAAGAGAAGCCTGTTCTTTGTTATACATGCGTCAATGGCTATAAACGCTCAAACAATACTTCTGTAAATGCTTCAACAGAGTTATTGCGCGCAAAGATTTCCTGCTGATCCAAAGAATAGCTGATACCGGTTTCCAATGCTTCATTCATCAGCGCCGCAATGGCCTCAGGCGAAGCAGAATCGGTAACAGCGCCCAGTTTTTCCTGAAGCACTACATCTTTCAGATACCCGAAATCAGTAGCCAGTACCGGTTTACGGGAAATGGCAGCCCTCACGACAACCGAGGCCATTCCCACATGATGCTGATATAATGCTAATATATAATCACTCAGATCAAAGTAAGTCTGAATCTGTTCTTCAGCAATTTTTTCAAATACGGTAATAATCTGAACAGCTTCCGGAACCTGATCGATCAGTGTATGCAGATGTTGCCGGTATGCATCATTCACCGGTTTGCCTGCAAAGATGAGACATGTTTTCTGCTGCTGTTGAGGCTCAAGCCTGCTTACCGCTGAAAGTAAGGGTTCAATACCTTTGCGTTCATCCAGGTGCCCGAACATCAGAAAAACCTGCCGGAAAGGTTCAATACCCAGTTGCAGGCCAAGTTGCCGGACCTGATCGGGTGTTTGCGGATGTTGGGCAACAGGATCAGGCAGTGGTACAATATTGCTTTGAGGCTTTAAACCTGAAATATAAGGTACTGCCGACTGATCAAGACAAAAAAGGTTCTTGAATTCTTTTTTTCCGAGTACCTGCTGAAGAAAAAATTTTTTCCTGAAACTGTTTATTTTTGACTGAATACTTAATTGCGGATAATGAAAATCAGGTCTGAAATAAATACCGGATACGGATGCAGGTGATTTCTTCCCCCAGGCAATGCCAAGTTGGAAGAGGTCAAAATACATGAGTAATGTATGGGTGGCCTGGTGTTTTCCGATAAAAGAAAGAACACAGTCCCATTCCTGAAATGAGCGTTTTATCGCATTGGAAGCTAATATGTTTTTGAGGGTTTCTGCCGGAATCGGATCGAAGATAATATTGCTGGTCCCGGTCGTTAATTGATCGAAAACCGGCCGGAAAGTCTCGGAAGTTACAACAATCAGCTGGTTTTCAGGAGCTTCTTTCTCTCTCCAGTAGCGGATAGGGTGTGATAAATAATCACTGTGATGGCCGTCGGTGGTGCTGTCAAAAATGATAATTTTCTTCACTTATATAATTTTTTGGTATGAATAACCTTATACAGGGCAGGTTATGGAGTTTCTGTCAGATACATGACCATTTTCCTCCCTGCATTTTGGGACGCGCCCGCTGTCCCGACAGTTTTTTGCAAAATCCTATAATCTTTCAGCATCTGTTCCCGTTTCTCTCCGCCTCTTAAAATGGCTCTGAGTTCTTTTTCCAGCATCCCGGCATTCAGGTCATTCTGGATCAGTTCCCTGACAATTTCCTGATCCATAATCAGATTAACCAGCGAAATAAACCTGACCCGGATAAGTCGTTTGGCGATCATGTATGAAATGCTGCTGGTCCGGTAACAGACAATTTCCGGAATATGGAAAAGTGCAGTTTCCAGCGTAGCAGTTCCCGATGCTACAAGAGCTGCTTCCGCATGATGAAGTAAATCATAAGTGGCCTCATAAACAATCTTAACATTGGGAATATGTGAAAAGTTTGAATAAACCTCAGTGGGAAGTGTCCTGACAGCCGCGATCACAAACTGATAATCCGGAAATGAGGAAGCCTGGCTCAGCATTATTTCCAGCATATTGGTTACTTCCTGTTGCCTGCTGCCGGGTAATAAAGCAATAATTTTTTCAGGAGAAAGCCTGTGCGTAGTCAGAAAATCAGGATCAGGAACAAATGCCTCAATCTGATCCATAAGCGGATTTCCTACATAGTCTACGTTATAACCAAACTTTTTGTAAAAGCCGGTTTCAAAAGGGAATATCACAAACATCCTGTCTACAACCGCTTTTATTTTAAGCGCCCTTTTCTGATTCCAGGCCCATACCTTGGGGGAGATGTAATAAAATACTTTCAGGTTATGTTTTTTTGCAAAAGCTGCAATCCTGAGGTTAAATCCGGGATAATCGATCAGGATCAGTACATCAGGCTGATGTTCAAGTATATCCTTTTTGCATTTTTTCAGAAGTCCTGAAATGGTCCTTAAATTTTTAAGCACTTCCAGAAAACCCATAAAGGCGGTGTCCTGATAGTGGGTGACCAGATCCATCCCTTCAGCGGCCATCAAATCACCGCCCCAGCCTCTGAATTCCGCGTCAGGATCGTTGCTTTTGATTCCTTTCATAAGGTTGGCGCCATGCAGGTCACCGGATCTCTCACCAGCTATCAGGTAGTATTTCATTCGCCGTAATACTCTACAAAATTTTTAGGGGTTTCGATTAACTTGATATAATGCAGTTGCCCCGTTTTAGAAGCCTTCCTTATTTCCGGCTCCAGGATCTTCCATATTTCCATTACAAAAATTTCGCAGGAGGCCATTTTACCCTGCATAAAATCCACATCAATATTCAGGTTGCGATGATCTACTTTTTCAATAATTTCCTGTTTTATAATTTCACCAAGTACCTTCAGGTCAATTACAAAGCCGGTTTCCGGATCAGGCGTACCTTTGACAGTGACAATAATCTCAAAATTATGCCCGTGGTAATATTTATTGGCACAGGGACCAAAAACTTCTTCGTTTTTTTCGTCTGTCCAATTGGGGTTGTATAAGCGGTGCGCAGCGTTAAAATGCTCTTTCCGAGTTACGTAAATCATAAGTTAAATACGATATCCAAATTGCAAAATTAAGAGATATGATTCAGGAAATTGAAGTAAAACGATTAATTTTGAATTTTAATTTACATAACTAAGAAAATTGGTAAAATACAATACACGATTTTCGCCTGACCAAGGAAAAATATGATCATAGTTACAGGTGCAGCCGGGTTTATTGGAAGTTGTCTTATCAGCAAATTAAACCAGGAAGGATTTAATTATATTATTGCCGTTGATGATTTTACCAAAACGGAAAAACTGGCCAACCTTGAAGGAAAAGCGATACAGGAACGTGTGGAACGGAATCAGTTTTTTGACTGGCTTGATCAGAATGCCGGAGAAGTTGAATTTATTTTTCATATCGGTGCCAGAACAGATACGGCCGAATTTGATACAGAGATTTTTGATGAACTCAATGTAGCCTATTCCAAATCCATCTGGAAAGCCTGCGTAAAGTATCAGATCCCGTTGGTTTATGCTTCTTCCGCTGCTACATACGGTCTGGGAGAATACGGTTATGATGACAGTGAATCTATCGTAGGCTCACTGAAACCTTTGAATCCCTACGGCGTATCCAAAAATGAGTTTGACAAATGGGCGCTTGCTCAGTCGGAAAAGCCGTTCTTCTGGGCCGGATTGAAATTTTTTAATGTTTATGGCCCTAATGAATACCATAAAGGACGCATGGCATCGGTGATATTTCATGCTTTCGGACAGATTACAAAAACAGGGAAAATGAAACTTTTCCGTTCCCATAATCCAGGGTATACCGATGGCGGACAAATGCGTGACTTTGTATATGTAAAAGACCTGGTGGATATCTGTATATTTCTTATGCATCACCGGAGAGATCCGGGTATATATAATCTGGGAAGCGGTAAAGCCCGTACATTTCTGGACCTGACCACCAGTACTTTTAAAGCGCTGGAAAAAGAGCCGGATATTGAGTTTATAGATACGCCGGTTGACATCAGAGATAAATATCAGTACTTTACTGAAGCCAATATGAACAAGCTGAAGTCAATCGGTTACTCCAAATCCATGCATACTTTGGAAGAAGGAGTGACTGATTATGTCAAAAACTATCTGATTCCCGCAAAGTATTACTGATACTTAACCGGCAAGAGGGTTGAATTATCAGGAAATTTTACTATTTTTGAATGATTTAGCAAACTCAATTTTTGGTATTTGTGTTATGAACAGGAGAAGCACCGGTCTTTGTCGGGCAGGTGATTATTAAAGAGTTTGAAACCTGTAAACGGGATCTTGTCGGTGTATTCTGAAAAGGTCCGCATATATAAGCAGAGCAATGAACAAAGAAACAGAATTATTGGAGGAAATAACCAGTGCGGAGTACAAGTACGGGTTTACTACAGATATTGAGGTAGATGAGGCTCCTCCCGGAATAAGCGAAGATATTGTAAGGTTTATTTCAGCTAAGAAAGGAGAGCCGGAATGGATGCTTGAGTGGCGTCTGAAGGCCTATCGCTATTGGACAGAACTAAAGGAGCCGGAATGGGCCAATGTTACCTATGCCAAAGTCGATTTTCAGGATATCAAATACTACTCGGCGCCTAAGAAAAAGAAAAAAGTAGAGAGCCTCGAAGATGTGGATCCTGAATTACTGAACACTTTTGAGAGGTTGGGTATTTCGCTGAATGAACAAAAAAGGCTTTCAGGAGTAGCTGTGGATGCGGTGATGGATTCGGAGTCGGTTTTCACGACCTTCAAATCTTCTCTTAAAGAAAAAGGAATAATTTTCTGCTCCATCGCTGAAGCCATCAGGGAACATCCTGAACTGGTGAAAAAATACCTGGGATCAGTGGTTCCGCAACGTGACAATTTCTATGCAGCATTAAATTCGGCGGTCTTTTCAGACGGATCATTTGTATATATCCCCAAAGGCGTGCGTTGCCCGATGGAGCTGTCTACTTATTTCCGGATCAATGCATCAGGGACCGGGCAGTTTGAAAGAACACTTATTATCGCTGACGAAGGAAGCTATGTAAGTTATCTGGAAGGTTGTACAGCACCTATGCGTGATGAAAATCAACTGCATGCAGCGGTAGTGGAAATTTTTGCACACGAAAGTGCAGAAGTGAAATACTCTACCGTACAGAACTGGTACCCCGGTGATAAAGAAGGAAAAGGCGGTATATATAATTTTGTGACAAAGCGCGGGATATGTGATGGTGCCAATTCAAAAATCTCCTGGACACAGGTAGAAACCGGTTCTGCGATTACCTGGAAATATCCTTCTGTGATTCTGAAAGGTGATAATTCGATTGGTGAATTTTATTCCGTTGCCGTAACGAATAATTTTCAGCAGGCTGACACAGGAACCAAAATGATTCATATCGGCAAGAATACCAAAAGCCGTGTAGTGTCCAAGGGAATATCAGCCGGGCGCAGTCAGAATTCATACCGGGGATTGATCGATATTTACAAACGTGCTGAAAATGCCCGTAATTTCTCTCAGTGTGATTCCCTGTTGTTGGGTGATCGTTGCGGAGCGCATACTTTTCCTTACATCGAGGTAGCCAATTCTTCTGCAACTGTTGAACATGAGGCCACGACTTCCAAAATCGGGGAGGATATTCTCTTCTACTGTAATCAGCGCGGTATTCCTACAGAACAGGCGGTAGCTTTGATTATTAACGGATATGCTAAGGAAGTGCTTAATCAGCTGCCTATGGAGTTTGCTGTTGAAGCTCAGAAATTACTTGAAATCAGTCTTGAAGGGAGCGTCGGGTAGGGTTTTTAACCTGCCTTGCAAACCTCCGGTGTGTATAGCAACGATAGTACTTCCCGACGGGAAGTACTTTTTTTTGATCAGTTCGTAAAGTCCGAACAGCATTTTACCGGTATACACCTGTTCAAGAGGTATACCATGTGTTTTTTCAAACCAGCTCATGAACCTGAGCAGTTCGGGGGTATGTTTTCCGTAGCCGCCAAAATGGTAGTCTGTCTGCAGATCCAGGAGTGCCTCACCTTCTGACGGGATGTTTACGAAATCATATATATCCTTTCTTAAAAATGCGCCACCTTTTAAGACTGCAAATGCGATTACACGGGCACTCCCCGCCAATAACCCGGCCGCAGAGCTGCCCGTTCCGGCAGCAATACTTAAAAAGTCAGGCGTATATCCTAACTGAGCCGTTATTTCAGAAGGCAACTCGGCCATTCCTTTCATGCCATATTCATTGGCTCCACCCTCTGGGATGATAGAAGCATTTTTGTTTATTCTTAGAATTGATTGTATTGTTTTGCCAGCGTTTTTTTGTCTGTATTCACTTCTGCTTACAAAATACAGATCCATACCTTTCTCCTGACAGTGTGTTAAAGTAGGTGTAGATAAAGCGTTTAATTCATCACCCCTTACAATGCCAACAGATGGTAAACCTGCTTCATGACAGGCAGATGCTGTTGCATACAGATGATTTGAAAAAGCGCCGCCGAAAGTAATGACAGGCAATAAGTTATCCACTTCGGATTTTAATAAATTATACTTAAGTTTGCGCCACTTATTACCTGAAATCTCCGGATGGACAAGATCATCTCTTTTTATATAAAGACTGACCTCTGATGTTGCCGTATGATTATCCTTAATCTGAATCAATGGTGTAGGTAAAGTGCTCTTTGTTTGAAACATTAAGTTCACGATTGATAATTATTGTTTAATCTTATTTTGTAGAAAAAAATTGAAAAAAAGCAATGATAATTGGATTAAAATTAACTTATTAAGTTTAATTTTGTACATATAAATACTTTAGCAATATCGAAATAAAGCGTTTGACGTGAAATCAAACGTATTATATAAAGATCTCTTAGAGGAGGGTTTACTAAATAAGGCGTTCTGATTAGGGCGCCCTTATTTTTTTTCAGTGGTTTCTGCTTCATTGAAAATCACTAGCTTTGTGCTGGTTTATTACGTGTTTTTACCGAATTGTATTTATTATGGCTATTGAGGAGGCATTGGAAGATCATGAACTGACAGAAGGGGATGATGAATTATATGAGCATTACCGTATAGAGGCAGATAAGGGACAGGGGCCTGTAAGGCTGGATAAATTTCTGAATTTGCACGTAGCCAATGCTTCCCGCTCAAAAATACAAAATGGAATACTGGCAGAAGCGGTTCTGGTGAATGGCCTTCCCGCCAAAGCCAGCTATAAGGTCAAACCTCTGGACGTTATTACACTTTCTCTTCCGCAGCCACCACGCAATACAGATATTGTTCCGGAAAATATCCCTTTGGATATTATCTATGAGGATGATGAATTATTATTGGTGAATAAACCGGCGGGTATGGTTGTCCATCCGGCGCATGGTAACTGGAACGGTACACTGGTGAATGCTTTGGTATATCACTTGCAGCACTTACCCACCGGAAGAAACGGAGAGATCCGCCCTGGACTGGTACATCGTATTGACAAAGATACCTCAGGATTGCTCGTGATTGCTAAAACTGAGTTTGCTATGTCTTTCCTCGCGCGGCAGTTTTTTGATCATTCTATAGAAAGAACTTATCATGCACTGGTATGGGGAGAACTTAAAGAAGAAAGCGGTACGGTGAGCGGACATATTGGGCGGAGCGTTAAAGACCGTAAGATAATGACGGTTTATCCTGACGGCAACTATGGGAAATCGGCTGTTACACATTATACTGTCTTGAAAAGTATCAGGTATGTTTCTCTGGTAAAGTGTAATCTGGAAACCGGCAGAACACATCAGATCCGGGCTCATATGCAATATATCGGGCACCCTTTGTTTAATGACGGTACGTACGGCGGGAATAAGATCAGAAGAGGTGTCGCAAGCGGAAGCTATAAAGCCTTTGTTGAAAATTGCTTTGATTTAATGCCGCGGCAGGCATTACATGCCTCGTCGCTTGGATTTGTACATCCCCGCACCAAAGAATGGATGCAGTTTGAAACCGGATTGCCATCAGATTTTCAGGCGGTGGTTGCAAAATGGGAAGGCTTCATAAATTATTAATTCAAGGCGGTGATTCGTTATAAAATACGCCATCTGACTCCTTATATTTGCGGAAAAATAATTTCAAAATACATAAATGTATATGGCAAGAAAAAACATTCTTACGGGTTCTCCATGGGAAGATAAAATGGGTTACTGCCGTGCAGTGAAACTGGGTAATGTGATCGAAGTTTCTGGTACAGTTGCAATAGTGGATGGACAGGATGTGAAAGCTGATGATGCTTATGCGCAGACCAACAATATTATCAGCCGGATAGAAAAAGTGCTCGAAGAAGCCGGTGCCGGTTTAAGTGATGTAGTGCGTACCCGGATTTTCACGACAGACATCAGTCTGTTTGATGATATAGCTCGTGCGCATGGTGCCTATTTTAAGGATATTAAACCTGCAACGGGCATTTATGAGATCAGCAAACTCGTGTCTCCTGACTATCTTGTGGAAATAGAATTCACTGCAATTATTGAATAAACCATACGTTCAATCAACTTATTTTTAAGTCTTTTCAGATTTTATTGTTTATATTACTATCCATATAGGTGGTTTGTTTACAGAATACGGTTGATTTACAGTTGGTTTTGTTTTTCTGTATCATGGTATCTTTATGTAAAAGGATACCATGACGAAGGTTACTGATACCGTATCCCGGAACAATTGTTTATATAATAGCTTGTATTTTATAAAAGCATATTAATTATGAATATAACGACAAGGCAAGGAGTAAAGGAGGATATCCCGTCTGTCTTTGAACTGGTAAAAGAACTGGCCGTTTTTGAGAGGGCGCTGCATATGGTTTCCAATAATGTTGATAAAATGAAAAGAGACTACGATGAAAAACTTTTTGATTTTCATGTAGCTGAAGTGGATGCTGGAATTGTAGGGATATCGCTTTATTATTTCAGATATTCGACGTGGAGAGGCAAAATGCTTTATATGGAGGATATTATCGTAACCGAAAGTATGCGTGGAAATGGTATCGGGAAATTGCTTTTTGATGCTACGGTACAAACGGCCCGTGATAAATCCTGCAACGGGATGTCCTGGCAGGTACTGGACTGGAATACTTCGGCACTAGGATTTTACCGGAAATACGGTACTTCTTTTGACGATGAATGGATCAATTGCAGGATTGATTTTTAAAAAAATAACCTGCCACTAACTTTAACGATACCATGAAATTCAGGGAAGGAATGCTTAAAGAGGATGCCTTGAAGGGGAAAACCATTATTGTAACAGGTGGCGGCAGTGGTCTCGGTAAATCCATGAGCCATTATTTTTCCGCACTCGGGGCCAATGTGGTAATCTGCAGCCGGAGAAAGGAAATACTCGAAAACACCAAAGCTGAGATTGAAGCCGATACTGCAGGACAGGTACTGGCTGTCACTTGTGATGTACGTATTCCTGAGCAGGTTGAAAATGTGATCGCTGAAGCTTTCAGGGCATTCGGACAAGTGGACGGACTGGTCAATAACTCAGCCGGGAATTTTGTGAGCCCTACTGAAAAGCTGTCCTACCGGGCGGTAGATACCGTAGTGGATATCGTATTGAAAGGTTCATACAATTTTACCCTGGCGCTGGGTAAATACTGGATTGAAAATAAAATAAAAGGTACTGTGCTGAACATTTCCACAACCTATGCCTGGACAGGTTCAGGATGGGTAGTGCCGTCGGCAATGGCTAAGGCCGGTGTACTGGCTATGACCCGATCACTTGCCTTTGAATGGGGGAAATATGGTATCAGGTTAAATGCGATTGCTCCCGGGCCGTTTCCCACCAAAGGCGCGTGGGACAGATTGTTTCCTGAAGCACTAAGTGAGTTATTTGCAGTAGAAAAACGTATACCTTTACAAAGAACGGGGGATCATCAGGAACTGGCTAACCTGGCTGCTTACCTCATGTCTGATTACGCGGCATATATGACCGGAGAGGTTATTACACTTGACGGTGGTGAAGTGTTGTCGGGAGGACAGTTTAATTTTCTGAAAGAGGTGACCGATGATCAGTGGGATGACATAGGTCAGAAGCTGAAACAGGTTGGGAAATCAGGCAAATGATTTTCTTTGCGTTATTTTTGCAGTAACCGGAAAGATTTTGATTCCCCTTTCGTTATTGATGAAACAAAACAGGGAAGCGGACCTCTGAGACTATAGGCAGAAACGGCTTGTTATACGATCAGATGTGGCATATTATTGGTTATGATGTTATAAACTACTCTTCAGAAACCTTATGAAAAAATTGAGTTTGTTCATGTTTATCCTCACGGGCATAGGCTCCTGGATGGGATGTACAACTACCCGCCAGGTAGGAGGGATACCCGAAGTTCAATCAGCTCCTGCAGGTGGTGAGCGTTCGGGCCGGGTTGTGAGTAATGCCCCGGATACCCAGCAGTCAACATCAGAACTGCAGTTGCTGAATATTCACAGCAAATTCCTGAACCTTGATTCATCATCTGTCAGAGTATATTACTTCGTAGATGCCTATGAAGGTATTAGCAGAATGACTCCTGAGAGTTTTAAAAAGAATTTTGCCATAAATTATGTCATTTATTCAGATTATGGCAGTCGCGACCGGCTGGGATATGGGAATATTCCGGTGGATCAGGCAAATGTATTTCAGGCCGGTGAGCGGGTCGGAATATGGATGGATGTGAAAAAGCCCGCTAATAAAGAAGCCGGTATTTTACTGACCGAAATTACCCAACCCGGCACCCTTAGAAAAATGCTGAATGATCTGCAGGTACGTTTCAGGGGAGAGCAGAGAACCAGTGACCGGTATGGTGTATTTGTGAATGGAGAATCTACGATACCACATGACCGTCATTTTGTTAGAATAGGACAGCCGGTAACGCTGAAAAAACTTTCAGGTAATCAGGGAGAACTGGTTGTCAGCTATTACAATCATGTTTTTGATCCGGCAATTTCTCCTATGAATACAAAGGCCAATACCATGTCAGAATCGTTGGTGCCTGATCGTACATTTACTGTTCAGGCTGGCGATGATTTACAGCTGGAACAGGAAGGGTTATATTATTTCAGAACAGACACACTCAGTAAGGACGGAATTGGTTTGCTGGTAACGGATAACCGCTTTCCTAAGTTAACGATGCCCGAAAAGCTGGTGGAACCCTTGCGCTATATGAGTACCAATCAGGAAATCAGTACGATTGAAGCTGCTGATGATTTTAAAAAATCACTGGACAGATACTGGTTAAATCTGATGGGTGGCAATCAGGAACTTGCCAGAAATTCCATCAGGAATTATTATTCAAGAGTAGAAGAGGCTAACCAATTGTTTACCTCTTATAAGGAAGGCTGGAAAACCGATAAAGGTATGTTATTTATTATCTTAGGTCCGCCGGACCGCGTGCAGAAAAGCAAGGATAAGGAAGTATGGGTATATGACCGCCGGGCTAATGCCACCAATGTGAATTTTACTTTTAATCGCAAAACAAACCAATTTGTGGATGACCATTATGAGCTGGTACGCTATGTTGAGTACCAACCCATCTGGTATCCATCTGTAGAAGCATGGAGAAACGGTTCCATACGATAAGGAAACCTCATCGTACACCATCGGCCGATATGGTCTTTGGAATTCAGTCTGTAACGGAAACGATTCGTTCAGGAAAAGAAATTGAGCGCTTGCTCATTCAGCGTGAGCTGGGCGTAAATGAAATACAAAAGCTGGCTACCGAGCTGGGAATTCCTTATCAGAAAGTACCTGTTGAAAAATTAAACAGACTGACACGGAAAAATCATCAGGGTGTTATCTGTTTCGTATCTCCGATCAGATATGCTCCGCTGGCTAATGTGATGCCGCAGATTTATGAAGATGCGCACACTCCGTTTTTGCTTATGCTTGACAGGGTTACCGATGTCCGTAATTTCGGTGCCATAGCACGTACAGCCGAATGTGCCGGTGTTCAGGGCATTGTAGTGCCTGCCAAGGGCGGTGCTCAAATCAATGCAGATGCTATGAAAACTTCGTCCGGTGCCTTGAATTATATTTCAGTATGCCGGGAGAACAGTCTGAAAGAGGCTGCGAAATTTTTAAAAGAAAGTGGTCTTCAGGTAGTAGCCTGTACAGAAAAGGCGACTGACAGTATTTATAATGTCGATTTTACGCATCCTACTGTTATTATCATGGGATCAGAAGAAGACGGGATTTCACCGGAACTAATGAATCTGGTAGATCATCAGGTGAGAATACCTTTGATTGGAAAAGTAGATTCGCTGAATGTATCCGCAGCGGCGGCAGTGATTCTCTATGAAGCGGTGAGACAAAAAGAGGCCGAAAAACACAGCTAGATTTTTCCGGCCAATACCTCATATTCTGCCAGTAAAATCCAGCAATGTGCTTCACATTCCCAGTACATGTGAAAAACGGGTGAAGCTGCGATGCGGTAGAGTATGGGGTTTTCATATGCCGTCATTAAACCGGCAATGAAGAAATAGAATCCTTTAAAATCTTTATTTTCAATGTGGCTGATGTCAATACGCGGAGGCGTTTCTCCTAGTCGCAATAAGGCAATGGAAAGAACAACCCTGTCCATTATATGCTTTGCCTTTTCCAGCAATTGATAGCAGTCATTAATGAGTTTTTGCCTGATGGGTTTCAACGGTGCCGGATCAAATGATCCGATAAGCCGGGCTGTATGGTAAGCAATAAGCTCAGTTCGTGGATACTGATGCGCACAACGGAAGGGCTCACTGATGTAGCGATCGGTTTCAATCACAGAACGTAGATAAGTCATGCTGTCCAGATCATGCTGATTCAAAGGCAACCCGTACTGCAGTATACAATAGAGCATATTGGATAAAACACAGCAGTCAAATTCGATATACATATTTTTGCCAAACCATGTGGAATATGCTGTCAGCTGCCTGTACTCAGGATATGTATTTCTGATATGCTGTTTTGTCCCGTTGGCATGTAGTGTCAGTTTCTCTTTCAGCCAGGATAACTCCTCCGGATCGGGTTGCGTTGTCAGGTAGATCATCGCGGTGTCATCGATATCATCCGGAATGCGGAAATGCTCTAATCTGTATAATAAATAGCCATTAGGAAAATGCCTGGAGGGCTTCGTTTTAAAAAAATTATAGGTTTTCAAACCATCTTTATTCCGGAAATCCGGATACGTATTTCTGATCCGGTCGAGGATTGCATCAATGTGGTGAAGTGTTTCCCCCGACTGGCTGGCCCGGATGGTATACTGAAGTGTAAAAGCTGAAATAGCTGAAAAAAATACATTCGTATCCGGCCGGTGGTATCCGATTAAAGGATTGGTACGGTAAGCTGGCAGCAGTCCACCGGGAAAGCAGGGGTCATTGTGTTGCTGAAGCTGGGTTATTCGGGTAATGAATCGGGGAACCAGGGACATGGCAAATGGACGGGAATCACGTTAGCTTACAATAATACGACTTTTTTCCAAGTTCTGTTCCCGTTCCCGGCTTCCCCGATTAAGGGAATGGGATATATTTAAGATCGTTGCCAGTGTAAATCAGCTTGCTTGTTTCTCCTCTTTGCCGGATGGTTTACCTTTAAAATCAGATCCCAGAATTTTATCCCAGATTGCTGAACTTACCCCGAATCCTTTTTCAGGATCGGCGTAATGATGGAGCATATGGTGGTCTTTCAGTTTTTTGAATAAGCCACTTTTGAAATTAGCATGATGCATCGCATAATGCGACTCATCGTAAATCAGGTAGCCTGTAATGAAAGCTGCATAAAATGCGGCCAGCGGATATTCAGAGAGTATCAGACTGAGGAGGTAATAAACCAGAATGGCCAGCGGAATGCTGGCAGACGGAGGCATAACAAGGCGCATGCGGTCGCGGGGATAATCGTGGTGAACGCCATGAAAAATAAAATGCAGGCGTTTCAGCAAATCCCCTTTAGGATGAAAATGAAATACAAAACGGTGAAGTGTGTATTCAAAAAATGTCCAGAAAAGCAGTCCTGCCGCGGCATAACCGGCAAAATGAAGCCCGGACATTGCACCTGATACGAGTGCTTTCCAGGAGAAATAAACAACTACCGGTATATAGACAAAAAGCGGAACGGAATAATGGACTTTACTTAGGGCTTCCAATAAAGGATTTTTGAACATCCTCGGTGATTCTGTAGTATTTGATACGTAATTTTTCCTGGCCATAGCTGAATTAAAAAATAGATTAAAATTTTTCAAATCAACTATAGTAACAGAAAAATAATGGTATTGATTTCAATTGGAATAAAAAAATGGAGAGGTCCATAGTTTTCCGGATAAAGCTACTATACCCCCAAAACGCCGTTTACGGCGTTTTGGGGGTATAGTAGTATGCTGTTGAGCAATAATCTGTGATACGGATTTACTTCTGATCCCACCAGACTTTACTCAGATAGGTATCTCCGTTTGATAATCTTGCTGCGGCAGCCTGATAGGCTTCCGGATTTCTGAAACGCTCATTTCCTGAATATACACCTCTTCTTGGAATTTGTCCGTTTGTACTGCCTGGGTTCGGACCGGGCGTCAGCTGAGGGTAACCGGTTCTTCTCCATTCGGCGTAGGCTTCATAATGACGCATGAACAGGCTGATCCATTTCTGGACCATAATTTTCTCCAGTTTTTGTTCATCAGTGCCGGTAAGTTTTCCGGTAGAAGCTGCCAGGTAAGCGGTGATATCAGTCTGTGAAATATTGTAAGGCTGTACAGACATGGCAGCCCTGATCCCATCCTGATAGAAACCTTCCGCCTGATCGCCGGATAAGCCTCCCCAACCCAGTAAAGCTGCTTCTGCTTTATAAAAGCAGAGGTCTGAGTAAGCCATGAAAAGGAACGGGAAAGTCGCTTTCCGGTCATTGTAGATCGAGATGGTGCCATAAGAATAGTCATCGCGGTTGATCGTTACGTTTTGCCCCAAAGCAACTCCTAACCCTTTGTAGACAGGAGTTCCTGCTTTTTTGGAGTTTTCGGTGGGCTCTGCGATACGGGGCAGCCTCGGATCATCCATTTCGAGTAACGTACTGATGAATTCCTCAGCAAGCTGGTTTAGCTCTTTACTGCTGTTGTAGCCACTGATAGTCGGGTGATATCCCAGTGCGAAACCATCCTGCGGGTTGGTCTGAATCATGGCATTATCAGCATTGCTTGCAAAGATCGGTCCTGCAAGAGCTTCTTCAACCGTTTTTCTGGATAAGGCCTCATCAGCATAACGGAGGCGGAAACCAAGTCTTAATTTAAGCATATTACCGAATTTCTGCCATGCAGCCACATTCCCTTTATATACCAGATCGGCCTCTCCATAGGAAATATCAGCAGTATTGAGACGGCCTATGGCTGTATTCAAATCCGACAGCAATGATGTGTAAATATCTTTTTGCAGATCGTATTTCGGAGTGATGATGATCTCAGTCTCGGGCAATGCTGACTCCGAATACGGAATATCTCCCCAGAAATCCGTCATGCGTTGCCAGAGGTATATCTCATAGATTTTGGCGATGGCCAGCTTGGTCCGGCCGGTAGGTAAATCCTCCTGACCTTTCAGGATTTTGTTTCTGATCTGTGCCAGATTGTTAATGTAGGAGTAATGGGCTGTCCAGTTGTTGGTTTCGTAGATGTCACGATCCTCCTGATACTGAGAAGGAGCCGACAGGGATCCGCTGGCCCATTGCTGCACCCACGAACCCACCTGCCACCAGTTTTGTCCTTCGTAAAGAATGCCGCTTAACTGGGCATTGGACAACACATATTCTGCCGGAACAATAGCCGGTTGTGTAGGAGAGGTATTAAGTTCCTCAAATCCTTCGGTGCAGCTTTGAAGGCTGAATACGAACAGTAAAGCCGACAAAAATTTATATGTTTTCATATTTCTGTTATTTCACAAATTATTTTTGGTATGAACTTCTATCAGAACTTAACATTTACATCTACACCGAAATTTCTCATCATGGGTAGCGAGTGTCCCTCCATACCCATCGTACCGGCGTTTACGTTGACCGATGAATTTTCCGGAGAAAATCCGTCAGTATGTCTTTCCAGATACCCGAGGTTACGGCCGTAAATAGCTATGGAGGCTCCCTGGAATATTCTGGAACCGGTGAATAGCTTTGCAGGTAGCTGATAAGCTAACCTCAGCTCCCGAATGGCGATATAACTGGCATCATAGATAAACTCTTCAGCTACCGCAAATCCTTTGTCAGAGGCGACACGGTTCCAGAATGCCTGCGACGTAGTAGTTATATTGTTCGCCTCGCCGGTACTTTCCCAGGTATTGCCGTTTCTCACGGCCTTTACTCCTTCAACGAGCAATCCACCTTCACGTCCCTCAAGTGTTCGTTTTGATGTTCCGTAAGCGGCTTCCTGAACACGGCCCTGCGAGAAAATAATACCGCCGCGGCGCATATCAATCAGCGTATTAAGGCTAAAACCTTTAAAGGAAAAGTTATTGGCAAAGCCTCCTGTCCAGTTCGGATTGGCATTTCCTAATTCCTGGGTGGCAATTCCGACGACGATCGGCAGGCCGTTTTCGTCAATCATTTTTCTGCCTTCTGCATCTTTCAGATAGGCATAATCGGCACCGTTCACTACTCCGTAAGGTTTGCCGGGTTCCGCGGTAATCCGCACATTTCTGTCAGAGCCTACCAGAATTTCGTCTACCCCGTCAATCAATTCCAGTACACGGTTACGGTTAGCTGCAATATTCAAGCTGGTTTCCCATTTAAAGCTGTTGGAAAGTGAAACCGGAGTTGCTGATATCAGCATTTCAATACCTTTATTCCTGATCCGGCCTGCGTTGGTAAGTTTGGTACTGTACCCGGTGGCCTGTGAAATGGTAATCGGAAGAATCTGATTGCTGGTTATAGAGTGATAATAAGTGAAGTCAACCAGAATGTTGTTTTTCAGTAATCTGAGTTCTGCACCGATCTCATATGAGGTCTTTAGTTCATTTTTGAGATTGGGGTCTGTGATCACGTTCGTATAAGAAGCCAGTGGCTGGCTGTTGAAGGTGTTGGTGTTCAGGCTGTAATAACCAATAGTATTATAAGGATCTCCTGATCGGCCGGCCTGTGCCCAGGATCCTCTTATTTTAGCATAATTGAGGATTGAACTGTTGATATTCAAAGCGTCAGTCAGAACCATGCTACCTCCGACGGAAGGATAGAAAAATGAGCTGTTTTGTACCGGAAGGGTAGAAGACCAGTCATTGCGGGCAGTGATATCCACGAAGTAAATGTTTTTCCAGCCCAGATTGGCTGCTGCAAATACAGAATTGATATCATATTCAGAAACACCCAGTGACGGAGAGTTCAGAATGGTTCGTCCGATAGCATATAAGCCGGGAATGGTCAATTGTGTACCTGTGTTTCCTGTGGTTCTGTAGCGATTGGACTGGCGATTGGCGCCTGCATTCACAAAAAGGGAGAAATCGCCGATGTCTTTGGAGCCTGTGAAAATCACGTCAAGATTTTCTACTTTGTTATAGACATTGTTTTCAAAAACCATACCGGTTTGCTGTATTCTCGTGCCAACACCGCTCCATCCATACTGCCGCTCATAGTAGAAATCTGTTCCGTAGCGGGCCTGTACTGAAAGTCCTTTTGCCAGTTCATAGCTTAGCTTTACATACCCTATAAGGCGATCCCGCTGATCTTCATTATGGTTGTTATTGATTGTCCAGAACGGGTTTGACGTAACCGAGTTACTTTCAAATATTTTCTCACCTCCTACAAAAAATCCGTTTCCTCCCAGATCACGGGAATGGGCTATATCCTTGGCAGTATATTCATACCGGCTCAGTCCCTCCATGCTTAAACTTCTTGGAATATACAGAAACCTGTAAACGGCATTCTGGCCATCATCTCCCAGATAAGGGCGGTTATTGACATCCTGACGGATATAATTGACTTTTGCATCAATGTTCAGTCCTTTTGCAATATCAGATGATAGTTTCAGGGTTGCCGAGTTCCGTTTAAGAGTATTGGTAGGCTGAAACCCATCATTGTTTACGTTATTAATGGAAAAGTAATAAGACGTTTTTTCTCCGCCACCATCAACGCTTACGGTATTCATGAACATTTTTTCGGTCTGAAAAAATGATTTGTAAGGGTTATCAATCGGTGAATATCGTACCGTATCACCCCACATATCCTCCACCATTTGTCCTTCCATTCTGGGGCCCCAGCTACCGCGTGTTGTAGGATTACGTCCGCCACTCAGTTTAGGGATACCTCCCGTTAATGTCGGATCATATACCACCACCGAACCATCACTTTTTCGGTAATAGGTATAAGTGCCATTATTGCCTTGTCCGTAAACATTCTGATAGTCAGGTTCTATCAGTGCGCGGCCGGTTGAGAAACTGCCGTTGTACTGGATGTTGGTACGGCGGTTTTTACCCCCCGATTTAGTCGTGATCAGGATAACACCATTTGCACCCAGCTGGCCATAAAGCGCAGCACCGTTGGGGCCTTTCAGTACAGTCACTGATTCAATGTCGTTGGGGTTGATGTTGGAGATCCCGTCTCCTCCATCCACACCAGTGGCAAATGTCTGCGATCCCAGGCTTCTGCGGTTGCTGTTATCCATGGGTACACCATCAATAACATAAAGCGGCTGGGAATTTCCCGATAAAGACGAATTCCCACGAATAATAACACGCGACGCACCGGACATTCCACCTGATGAGCTGGTTACCTGTACACCGGCAATTTTAGCAGAAAGTGCCGATGCAAGGTTTGTTTCACGGGCATCAGCAAAATCAGTTCCCTTTAATTCGCCGGTAGCGAATGAAAGTGCCTTTTTCTCCCGTTTAATACCAAGGGCGGTCACAACCACTTCATCCAGATTCCGGGTATCGCTTACCATACTGATATCGACTACAGAGCGGCTTCCCACGGTGATTTCCTGGGAAAGATATCCGACATAAGAAAATACAAGGATTGCGTTTCCGTCTGTAACATTAATCTCATATTTACCCTCTGCATCTGTGGCCGTGCCGGCAGTAGTTCCTTTTACCATTACGTTAACACCAGGCAAAGGTTCTCCGGAGTTCTGATCTTTAATGGTACCGGTAACAGTCTGTTCAAAAAAATTAAAACTTTCGGAAGTATTGTTAAAGGCATACACGGGTGAAGTCAGTAGGTTTGATTCCTGTCTGCCCCACTTAATGATAACATGTTTGTTGTCAATAACTTCATAATATACTTCATCGGAATTAATGAGTTCGTCCAGTATTTCCGATATACGCTGATTGGTAGCATTGACAGATACTTTTTTATTGGCCTGTATCTGTTGCGGTATATAAGAAAATTTCAGATTTGCCTTTTTTTCAACCATCGTCAGCACCTGACTGAGGTTTTGATTTTGGGCTGAAAGGGTAATACGCTTCTCCAAAAGAGCCTTTTTGTCTGAAGCAGCGCTGAACGCCCCGTTGATCAGAAGTACTGTCAACGCAAACATCATCATCCAGACAGAGCGCTGCCGGACAGGATGTCTGAAAGGAAGTAGATTTTTGGATTTCATAAAAATGAAAGATAATTGTTATGGATAATTGGTGTTGGTTTTAAATGGTTTCAGTTACAGCCACCGCCGGTAAGATATATGGTAGTGTCTATAACTTCATAGCGGGCACCGAGTAAAGAGCTCAGAACATTGAGCTTTCTGAACAGGTCTTCATCTTCAATGGAAGTCGTAAGCCTGCAATTACCCGACAGGTTCTGATCATATTCAATCCTTACACCGTATGCATTCTCAATAGCTTTCAGGATTTCGGACAATGGTGTATCCTGAAAAGTGAATGTAACGGTTTCTTCAGGTGTGGTGATCATCTCCGGTTGTTCTACCAGCGACAGGGATAGTTGCTTTTCTGTTTCATTGTATATAATCTGTTGATTAGGTGTTAAGATGATTTCGGAATTTTGTTTTGCAGTAACAGATTTCCGGTCAGTGATTTCCGGAAGGGCAATGACCGAAACTTTCCCGGTTTTTACAGCAACAGTTACTTTCCGGGCCTCGGGATTGGCGTTGATGGTAAAACTTGTTCCCAGCACTTTGGTCACAATGTCGCGGGTATACACATAGAATGGCATATCCGGATTTTTGTGGATATCAAAAAATGCGGTTCCGGTAAGATGGACGGCCCTTTCGGTCTTGCCAAAGTCATGGCGGTATTTAACTGAACTCCTGGGATGAAGCGTAATCCGGCTTTGATCATTTAAGCGGATCGTGATATTACTGTTTCCGTCATTCCTGTATTCTTTAATCCCTGCTTCAGGAACTACCCACTGCTGTGCAGCCAGGACATGGTTCACATCGGCCGGATGGTTGCTGTTATGTGATACGATATACCAGCCTAATCCTCCGGCACATACCACAGCTGCGGCCCATCGGCTTATTTGCCTGAAATTCAGAAACGGGCGGAATATCTTATGGTCAGACCGGGCAATAAGCTGCTCCATTTCTTCCCAGTTTTGCCTGATGAAATGTGCTTTGTCATCCTCAACGGAGTTTACATCTTTATGAAACTCCAGCTCTTCATACCATTTGTCAAGCAGCTCTTTTTCTTCCGGGCTACAGGTTCCTTCCTGATATTTTCTGAGTAATTCCTGATAATAGCTAAAATGCATAGTTGTACTTTTTTCGCTATTATGACGGATAAGTGTAGCCTACCCCTAAACTTTTGAGAGGAAAATATTTTTATAATTTTAATAAAATGTACAAAACTAAGATAGAGAGAGCGGTAAAATCAGATAATTTCCAGGATAATCAGATAGGGAAGGTATCGGCTTAATGAGGTCCGAAGGTGGGATAATGCCTTTGTAATATGATATTCGATCGTTTTTTCAGATAAATGCATCTCCTGCGCAATCTCGGCGACGGTTCGCATTTCATTTCTGCTGAGATGATAGATGTATTGTGTTTTTTCAGGAAGTTTTTTTAATTCATTTTCGACCGTTTTTGAAAGTTCTTCATATTCCAGGTCAGCTATACCGTGTACTTGCGAACCGGAGAGATAATTATGGAGATGTACCAGGTATTTTTCTTCCTGAATATGACGGCGGATATGGTCAATGACAAGATTTTTCAGCGCGGCATACAGATAATTCCGCACATTACTGATTTGTAGTTCTTTGCGCTTTTTCCAGAGGTTTTCAAAAAGTTGCTGTGACAATTCCTGACCAATGTCGCTCCGGCCGGTTTTAGCAGCTGCCAGCAGATACAGATCATACCAGTATTTATTATACAGGATTTCGAATGCCCGTACATTGTCATGTCGGAGCATCTGAAAAAGGTCGATATCACTGAGCTCAGGATCGGGCATCCGTTTTTTATTAAACTGAATGATGAAGCAGTATGTAAAATTTGGAAAGAAAACCAAAAATGGCAATTTTTTGGCAATTATTATTTTAAATTGAAGTTTTCAGCAAGCTTGAAATTATTCAGGGTATAGGGTGAAGTATCTGAATAGTGTGCAGAAGGATGAACCAGGACCATCTTTATATGGATGCCGGAAGGCAGGGCAGAACAGAGAAATAACCGTTTTACAGTTCCGGTCCGGAGTGAAGCACCAGATGATTTCGGATCGTAATTTCCCGGAGTAATATGTATAAAATAAAACCCCGCCATAGACGAGGTTTATTTTTCCTTACTTTATCGGTTTTTAGTTGTTGAAACTTTTTATATCGTTAAATGATGAAAATCACTTTCTGAGACAATTGTTTCATTTTAGTATGCAAGCATACTAGTTCTTACAAAGGTAAGCTGATTTTTGAAATTATGATAATTTTTTGACCTGAATTTTATTCATTATTTTGAAATGACAGAAATGTGACTGTTGCCGTCCACTCCTTTATCTACCTGAATCTGGACAGGGATACGCTCCTTCATTTCGTTGCGGTGAGAGATAACGCCTACTGTTTTACGGCTGTCGCTCTGAAGTTTTTCAAGGGTATAAATGGCCGTATCCAGCGTTTCCGTATCTAGTGTGCCGAATCCTTCATCGATGAAAAGACTGTCTATTCTTACATTCCGTGAAGCAAGGTCAGACAAGGCAAGCGCCAGCGCCAGGCTGATCGTAAAGGTTTCTCCTCCGGAAAGGGTAGTAATGGCCCGTGGTACGCTGCCCTGGTAGGTGTCAAGCACAAAAAGGTAATCTGTTTCTTTCTGGGGTTTATCCAGAATATACCGGTCTGATAACGTTTTCAGTCTGACATTGGCAAGCCCTATCAGGTTTATCAATGTCAGATTCTGGGCAAAAGAACTGAAAAGATTACCCTTAGCGTCACCGATATATCTTTTGAGCAATTCCCATTTGCGGTTTTCATGGCGCAACTTATTGATTTCGTTTTGCATGAGTGCATAACGCCTGCGGTTTTCTTCCTGTAAACGGAGCTGCTCGGTTTTAGCGGTGAGTGATTTCAGGTGCTCATCCCGCTGCGTTTTCAGCTCCTGGGTTTGATGGGTTAATTCCTGCAATGTCCGGTCAGGCATCTGTCGCTGATGAAGCTTTTCCTGCAACTGATCTGAGATGGATTTCTCCTGCCCTTTTATTTCTTTTCCCTTATCCTGCAGTTTTTCCTGTTGCTGTTTCAGTTGCTGGTATTCAGTTGGTGAGAGCAGCCGTGCTTCTGCCTCTTCCAGTCCTGCCAGACCATGTTCCTGCAGGCTGTTTTTAAGGGTCTCTTCAGACCGGGTTATTTGTTCTGAAAGCGTAGCGATTTCTTTTCTTTTCTCCTGCAATTGCTGTTGTGTATTCAGGATGCTGCTTTCGCAGTTCTGCCATTCTTTCCGCAGAAGCCCGGTATCTTTTCTGATGTCCTGCCCCTGATAAATTTCCAGCCTTTCGGCCTGTTTTATCCTGATCTGGTCACGGTATCTGATGATTTGTCCGAAAGGTGGTTCGAGCCGCTGAATCAATTTCAGCAGTTCCATTGATTTCTTCCATTGCTGAACTACGTTCAGTTCATTTTGTACGGCTGCAATCGCCTGATCAATCTCAACGGGAGCTGGTTTATTTGAAAAACCAGCCGCATGATGGAGGTCTGCGGTTTCTTTCTGAACAATTTTGTATTTCTCTCTTAACTCCGCCACATCCAGGTTAATCTGCTTCGTTTGAAGGTCGGCCGCAGCTGTTTCAGTAATCAGATTTTTCTCTTCTTCCTGTTGCTGATTAAGCAACATTTCCATTTGCTGTATTTTTTCCTGCAAATCAAAAAATGTATTCAGATACCCATGCACAAACGGATGATGGACAGAGCCGCAAAGGGGGCATTCTTCACCCTCTTTTAACTCTTTTCTTTTTTCTTCGAAGGATTGCCTTGTATATTCTTTATCCTTTTGTTCTTTCAGGGCCGGTAGTTGCGCCTTGAGCACGAGGATATCCTGGGTAAGTCTGGTAAGCAAAGGTTTTTTTTGCTTGATAATATCTTCATAAACCTTCAGTCGTTCCAGCTGGCGTTTCCCGGTTTTGGTGAGATCGTCCAGTTCATTGATCCTTGATTTCAGTTCAGCAAGCAGCTTATCTTTTTTGATTAACTGGTCTGTTTTTTCGTCAGCCTGAAAATCAGCCGGAAAGCCGTCTGTTATCCGGCGAAGGCTGATGCTGGTTTCTGTCAGTGTGGTAAGTGATGCTTCCGGATTTTTAATAGTAATCTGACCGGCCAGTTCAGATCGTGCATTTTTCAGTTCAGCTTCAATAAAGGTTTTTTCTGAAATCCCCTGTGTCTGTAATACCTTGATTTCTTCGTCAATTGACAATATCTGCTTTTCAATTTCATCCAGATGCTGATAAAACAGATCTCCGCTTGTAGCTTTTCCGCTTAGCTGAGTTGCTTTTTCCAGAAGATCAGTATGTGTGGCGGTGAGTTTTTCCAGTAACTGCTGCTGACTGAGGGTCTGTTCAGTAAGGTGGATTTTCTGACTTCTCTTTTCTTTTAACAGGGCAATGTCCCCTGCAAAGCCCGCGACTGATTCATGACGGGACAATTTCAGGGCTTTTTCCGTAAATGCGGCAGATTCATTCTGAAAGGCTGTCCATGCCTGCTGAATCAGCGTAAGCTTTGCTGATAAATCATGTTGTGCGTCGGCGGTTTTCTTTTCGGTTTCCCAAATCAACAGCGCTTTCTCGGCTTCTTTCTGCCGGGCTTCAATCACTATGAGGTCCTCCGTGAGCTGTTGAATTTCCTCCGGACTCATCAGCACCACGCCCTGTATTTCAGCTTGTTTGATTCTTAATATATCTTCTGATTCCTTGTGCTTATTGAATGCCGCCATACCGATATTCCGGTAGATATAGGTACCCGTAATATCTTCCAGTAGTTTGGCCCGATCATTTTTGTCAGATTTCAGGAATTCTGCAAAACTGCCCTGGGCAAGAATAATGGATTGAATAAACTGAGTGTATTTCAGTTTGATAATCTCTGTATTTTTTCTGGGTACTTCTGATTTTTTACTTTCAATAATGGTGCCGTCGGGCAATTCCGACAATTCCATTTCATATTCGTTCCAGTTATGGTTGCGGTTTTTATTAATAGACCAGCGTGAGCGGTAACATACATTTCCTGCTTCGTACTCTACTTCTGCATACGCTTCGGTCTTCGGTTCTGCACCAGCCTTCAGGTTAATGACCAGTCCCTGACGCTCAATTTCCTGTTTCGATATTTTCCCGACGCGGGGAATTTCATTGAATAATGCCAGTGTAATGACATCAAGCAGGGTAGACTTCCCGGCACCTGTCGGTCCGCATATCATGAAAAGGCCGGTTGAGCTTAGCGGTTCTTCTGTGAAATCAACCGGCTCGTGCTCACCGTAAAAAGAGTTGATGTTTTTAAATCGCAGTCGCCTGATTTTCATGATAATTTTTTTAATCTGGTGGGTATAGCAACAAAGGAAAGTTGAATGAAAGGGAAATGCCTACAAATCAAAAATATAGAAAATAAAGAATAAAAGTCCGATAAACAGAATGATAAATACATAGTAGATCCCATCTACAAAGGGATATTCCTGCCGATCCAGTTTTTTGAATAGCTTATCTAACATATACAGGGATGAATTTATTTTGGAACATGTTTGGAGTCCGGCAAAATTAAGGAAAACGAAGTATTTTTTGAAGAAACGGGCTCCTGAAACCGGAATAGTATGGAAACGGGTAACGAATCATATCCGTTACCCGTTCGTTCTTTATGCAATTTGGAATTTTCTGTGATTAATTTACGGTTCCCCCGTTCCAGATTTGCTTTCCGGGCTGAACAAAAGTAAGCGTCCCGTCACGGTCTTCTGCCATCAGGATCATACCTTCCGACTCAAATCCCATCATTTTGCGGGGAGCCAGGTTAGCCAGGTACAAGACCTGTCTGCCAATAATTTCTTCCGGACTGAAATGTTCTGAAATACCACTAAGAACAGTTCTCTGCTCCGACCCGATATCTACTTTCAGTTTGAGTAACTTTTTACTTTTGGGAACTTTCTCAGCTTCGAGAATGGTAGCTACCCGAATATCAATTTTCGAAAAATCATCAAACTGAATCGCTTCCTTTACGGCAGGGACAGTATTATTTTCTGCAATAGCAGCCAGTTCATTCTCTTTTTTTGCATTCAGCAGTTTGTCTATCTGCTGCTGAATAACCGTATCTTCGATTTTCTCAAATAATAACTCAGGCTGGCCAATCATATGTCCGGCAGCCAGCAGATCGGCTTTACCGGCATCAGACCATGTGTGCGTTTCAGTGCCTAACTGTTTCCGGATTTTTTCTACGGTAAACGGCAGAATCGGTTCAGCCACAATGGCAAGCGATGCGGTAATCTGCAATGCAATATTGATAATGGTTTCTACCCGGGCGGGATCTGTTTTGATCACATGCCACGGCTGGGTATCTGCCAGGTATTTATTGCCAAGACGGGCCAGGTCAAGTGTCAGAGCAAGGGCTTCACGGAAACGGTAATTCTCAATAGAGTCGCCGATTTTTGACGGAAACCTTGCCAGCTCATCCAGGGTATTCCGGTCAATATCTTCCAATGCACCTGCGGCGGGGACCTTCCCGTCGAAGAATTTATGGGTAAGTACCATAGCCCGGTTTACAAAATTCCCGAAAATTCCTACCAGTTCGCTGTTATTGCGGGTTTGAAAATCTTTCCAGGTAAACTCGCTGTCTTTGGTTTCCGGTGCATTGGCAGTCAATACATAACGCAGCACATCCTGTTTCCCGGGGAGCTCTTCCAGGTATTCATGAAGCCAGACGGCCCAGTTGCGGGAGGTAGATATCTTATCACCTTCCAGATTCATAAATTCGTTGGCAGGGACATTGTCAGCCAGGATATAATTCCCTTCAGCCATCAGCATTGCCGGGAAAATGATACAATGGAAAACAATATTGTCTTTACCGATGAAATGTACAAGTTTGGTCTTGTCGTCGGCGTTTTCAGCAGGCTTCCACCACTTTTCCCAACCTTCATCAGTACCGTTTTTCTGGATCAGCCAGTCTTTTGTCGCTGAAATATAGCCGATGGGTGCTTCAAACCATACATACAATACTTTGCCATCGGTGTCAGGAAGCGGCACATGAATACCCCAGTCCAGGTCGCGTGTCATAGCGCGGGGTTTCAGTCCGTCTTTCAGCCAGGACTGGCATTGTCCGAAAACGTTGGTTTTCCATTCCTTATGACTGTTTACATATTCTTCAATCTCAGGTTGCATTTTGTCCAGCGGCAGATACCAGTTTTTGGTGTTTTTAAGCACCGGCTGCGAACCTGAAAGGGTTGATTTCGGATTTTTCAGTTCCAGCGGACTGAGCGTTGACCCGCATTTTTCACACTGGTCACCGTAAGCATTGGTATTATCACAGACGGGGCATGTTCCCACAATGTACCGGTCGGCCAGAAACTGCTGAGCTGTTTCATCGTAATATTGCTCTGTGACTTCCTCAATAAAAACATGCTTGTCGTACAGCGTCCTGAACATTTCCTGAGAAGTTTCATGATGCACCGGCAGACTTGTTCTGGAGTATACATCAAACGAAATCCCCAGATCAGAAAAGGCCTGTTTGATTTGCGAATAATACTTATCCACCACCTGCTGCGGAGTAAGCCCTTCTTTTTTGGCGCGTATAGTAATGGGCACACCATGTTCATCGGTACCGCTGACAAAGGCTACTTCCGCGCCTTTAGAGCGAAGGTAGCGTACGTAAATGTCTGCGGGAATGTAACAGCCAGCCAGGTGACCGATGTGAATCGGTCCGTTGGCATAAATGAGGGCTGCCGTAACGGTATATCTTTGGGGATGATCTATTGACACTTGTATATATCGGTAAAATATTCAAAAAACAGGTAAGCTGGTGAGCAGCGTTCTTGATTGCAAAATTAAGAAATTAGTTAACTGAATTGGCAAAGTGATGGTACGGATGCGGAAAAAAACGGAAATGACAGCTTGATTTACTCTGAAAATAATAATATTTCCCATCTGCTGAGTATTTAACGATTCTTTATATCCTTTTGGGGGATAATAGAAATGTCCGTTCATATATTGCAGTAAACACATTTTCAGATTCGGGATGATTAGATTGCTATAGGTCTGTCTTTTCTTAAAACTGAAATCACCTTATATTTTTATAAACTCCATCTGCTTTGATTTATGTTAAAGTTTTATTTTTCATGCTTATGCCTGCTACTGCTTCTCTCTGTTTCATGTACTCCCAAAGTTCGTTCAACAATTACAAACCGGCAGGCTTCTCTGAACTATAATCAGCCTGTAAAGGTACTGCATTTTAATGATTCTGTTTCCGTTGACGGTGAGCAGATCGGCATCCTGAAAGTGGGAGATACCGGCATGAGTACAAAATGTTCCTATCAGCTGGTGCTTGAAAAAGCGAAAGAAGAAGCCAGAAAGGCCGGTGGGAATGTGATCCGTATAACAGAGCATAAATCGCCGGACTTCATGAGCAGTTGTCATCGGATTAAAGCTGATATTCTTCTGGTAAACCAGGAAAACTTTGATTTACTGGAAATGGAAACCGATGAAGCTGATCCCTCGCTGGATTACGCAGTGTTGTATATCTACCGGAACATGGGAACGGGCGCACTGGTGAATTATAATGTGCATTTAGGCGATTCTCTTATTTGTCGGGTGAGTAACCGGTTTAAGCAGAAAATTATCATCCACAAGGAGGGGCAGACAGAATTATGGGCCAAAACAGAATCTAAAGTATCTCTTCCGGTCGATATCAGGCACGGGCGATCCTATTATATCCGTTGTGGTGTTGCCACAGGTGTTGTGGTGGGGCGGCCTACTTTAGACCTGGTAAGTAAGCAGGCGGGAATTAAAGAATTTGAATCAGTTAAAATCAGGCAAAAATGAGATTATTTTTTATTATAGTTACTTTAACTACGGCGTTTCTTACCATGCCTGTTCAGGGGCAGGACCTGATTGTTACTACGACCGGTGATTCTATAAACTGTAAAATTACCAGGCAAAGAGCTGATTTTGTATACTTTACATATATGAAGGAGCGGCAGGTTCAAAATACCTTGATACCAGCTGAGCAAGTCGCTGCCTTACACAGGAAATTTTACAGTACACCGGAAATTCCGGCAGGTACAGTAGTGAAAACCAGAACAGGTCAGTGGGTTGGCGGCTTGTACGGGGGCTATTCTTACCGCTTGTCAAAATTAAGTGACAAGCTTCCGTATCAGTTTAAGGATCATTATAAAAAGCTGAAATCGGGGTTTGGTGTGGGTGGGGATGTGCATTATTTTTTCTCCGAAAACCTGGGTTTCGGTGTCAGGTATGACTTCAACAGATATACTAATAATGAACCATCTATTGCTGATGAAGAGATAAAGATGCATTATATAGGCTTGTCTATGCTGAACCGTTTAACGTTGAAGAATGATAGGAAAAGGTTATATACAGGATTAAATATGGGCTATCAGTCTTACGGAGATATGATAACCGGCAGAATGTACCCATCAGGAGTCCATATTACAGGTAAAACAATGGGGATAGGGTTTGAAATCGGATACGGGGAAAAAATCGGGGCCGCAGGTGAACTCTACGGAAGCATCGGGATGCAGGCTGCCAGTCTTTATAAACTCATCGTTGACAGCGGAGGAGTAAAGCAAAAGCTGGAACTTGAAAAAGATGAAGCGGAAGGGTTAAGCCGTCTGGAATTGCGTATCGGCCTGAAGTTTGGAAAATAGAAACGAAACCATTGATTTATAAAGACAGGAGGGTAGTATAGAGGTATTGTTAACGGGATTTGTTTACTTACAAAAAGTAAAGGGTTACTTTCGTAATACAAATTCAGATTATCATTTGAAAAGGACAGTAGTTTTAGGGTTACTCAGACTGACGAGAAGTTTTCTTCTGTTTTTTTTGCTGGCGTTGGTTAGCTATTATTTTCTGTATCCGCATGTTTTCCGTTGTCAGACTATAAGGTATTCTGGTTTTCGCGATATCGGGAAAGGGGTCTGGCTAAGTCCGGATATCAGGCCGGATCAAAGTCATAAGATCAAATTTATGATCAGTATTGCTGCGGCACGTAACCAGATGTTCTGGGGAAAAAAGCTGGGGAAAGCCAATATTATCATGTGTGCTACCGACGAAGAATATGAAAAGTTCTGTCATTCAGGAGAAGGTGCCGGATGCAGTATTGGTACTCCAATGACGGATTCTTATATTGTGTTGAATATCAATGCGCTTACTCCTGATGTGATCAGTCATGAAATGTGCCATGATGAATTATTTGCAAGATTAGGATGGTGGAAATCTACTTTCGGGGTTCCCCAATGGTTTCATGAAGGGCTGGCTCTGATGCTGGATTACCGGTTTGTAGCCGTACAGGATAGTATTGAAAGATTGAAGGGATATGAAGCCGAACTGGAGATGCTGAGAAAGCGGGGGTATGCGCCGGTTGAGCTGTCAGCTATCAGTTCTATGAAAGGTTTTTTTGAAGGAGATCAGCTTTATATTAACCGTTCTTATATGACTGCCGGACGTGAAGTAGCGGAATGGCTGGCACTGGCCGGGCATACTTCTTTGCCGGTACTTATACAGGATATCAAACGTGGTATGGCTTTTGAAGACAGCTATTATCGCTTAAAAACTATTCATAACCCCTGATGGCCTCCCAGGACTATTGACTTTCCGAGTTTGCGTACTTTGTATTCAGCAGCGCCGGTATTTTTCGGTATCGTTACTGCTTTAACCTCATAAGTGCCCGCAGGAAATTTCTCAACTCTGAAAGCGTAACTGTAAAATACTTTCCATAAATCAGACGGCTGATCAACAGGTTTATTGCTTAGTACAGCCGGAGTAAAAAATGTATGCTGATCCGATTTGAAAATAAAATACTGCACACTTTCTTCTGAATCAGGGTTATATTCAAGCATCAGATTGATTTTTGTGCCAAAGCCGCCCAGATTTTTCGCGATCCTTTCCTTACTGGTTTTTAATGTAAGGTTTTCAAATTCCTTGTTACCTAATGTGGGCAGGTTCAGTATCTGATCCTGTAAATCGGGTTCGGGGTGTTTGAATAAACCCAGCTGTGACGCGGTTTTTAATAAATCAGTAAAAGTATCCGGATGATTCCAGAAAGGTTTCTCTCCATAAGTTTCCCCGATTGATAACAGGGTTTTATGATGTTTAAGGTAATAGCTGTCCAGTGCGAGCTCTGTTTGTGTGGTGATTACTTTCGGAGCGAAAAAACAGTAGGTGCCAACATTTGTTATTAAAGCCAGAATGCTGACTATAAAACCGGTAGTTTTCAATAACCTTTTACTATGGTGTATCAGATCAATAAAAACCAGATAGCCACATACAAAGAATACCGTGCCGAAAATCATATACCTTCTTGAAAACACATCTCCGCCATGAAGTATATTCCAGTCGGTAGGCCTGCTGATCGTCAGCATACAGCCCGTTGCAAGTAAAAAAAGCATTGTCCCGACCAGCATCCAGTTGGCTGGCCGACGGGCGTAGTGATGGTTGAAGGCTGTTTTGAGAAGAAAAGCAATAGCCAGTATTAACAATAAAAACCCCGCAACAACAGCCGCGAGTACATCAGGATAAAGTGTGCGGGTATCAAGATGCGAAAAATCACCATAGAAGATATTCCCCCAGAAAGCATTCACCAGCAACAGGTTTTTGAGGGGATAACTCAACAGGGATACCCCTGCGGACTTATAATAATGGTAATCGTAAAAGAAATAAAAGCTGATAACCACGCCTGCAACAAGGAGCCAGCTGAGCATCCGGGAGTATTTTTCCCGGAAAAATAAAATTATAATACCCACAATCCAGATAGCAATACCGTTACCGCTGATAAAAGTAGTGATGATAGCTGCCAGCAGAGCCCATCCGTAATATCGCGGTTTGCCGAGCCAGTACGCAGTGAGCATGGCAAAGAAAATGATCGGGGTGTTTTGCAGTGCGGCAATACTCCAGGTCGCATTTTCATAAAACAACAGGCTGCAGATCAGAAGGGGGACAGGAGTGAAAAAGTACAGTGGCAGCCGGCTGTTTTTGAAATACTGATAAAGTAAACTGATAATACCAACCAGGGCCAGATTGCCTGTGATTACATGCATTTTGACCGAAAAAGTACCTGATAAGAGATATAACAGATACATAACCGTTCGTTCAAAGGCAAAGCGGTGCTGGTTAACCTGCTCAAACAGGGCTTGTATACGGTCTTCTGATGTAGTTGCTGTTGTCAGCCTGATGAATGAATCCAGCAGGTTATAATCGTCTGAAAAAGGGATATCTTCAATATGTCTGAAAAGGAACCAGAAGAAATAAATGACGGGAAGGCAGATAAGGCTTACCGCAGAAATATTTCTGAGTGTGTGAAAGCTTTGCCGGTAACTGAAAAAGAGCGTGGTTATCAGTAAAACAACAATTGCGACAGTATATGGTAAAAAGAGATTATCGATAAACATAACAGCGGTTAATTTTTCATTTTAAGAGAGGAGTTGCCCGGTTAAAAGAGCTGATATCTACCACTAATGCGCAATTTAGGAATAAAAACGCCACACTACCAAGATGTATGCATCCTGAAGTGCGGCGTTTTTGTGTTTTTAATGATCACCCGTAAGTGAATCAGGGTTTCACGGAAAATTTATAGATTGTAGTAGTAGAGTAGGCCTCTCCCGGATTTAACACTACGGATGGATATTGTGGCTGATTGGGAGAATCAGGGTAATGTTCCGTTTCAAAGCAGAAACCAAAACGTTTGGTATAGGTAGCCCCTTTTCCGGAAAGTGACCCGTCCAGAAAATTACCGGTATAGAACTGGACACCGGGCTCAGTGGTAAAAACTTCCATAAACCTTCCGCTTTCAGGTTCCAGTGCTGTGGCAGCAAGGGGAATGGCCTCAGAAGAAGCACGTAAGGCCCAGCAATGATCATAACCACCGCCGTTTTTAATCTGTTCGTGTGTGGTGTCATCTATTCTTTCCCCGATTTTATGCGGAGAAACAAAGTCAAACGGGGTGCCGGCAACGGCTTCAAGCGGGCCCTTTGGTATTAATGTTTCATTGACTGCTACCAGACTGTCAGCATTAATCGTAACTTCATGATTCAGAATATCGCGTTTCAGGCCCGTAAGGTTGAAGTAGGAGTGATTGGTCAGATTGACGACCGTTGGCTGATCCGTAACAGCAGCATAATCAATCCGTAGCGAATTGTCATTTCCGAGTGTATACGTAACGGTTACATCCAGGTTACCCGGATACCCTTCTTCGCCGTCTTTGCTGATATAATGAAGTTTCAGGCCGGCAGTAGTGTCAGAAAGGACTTCTTCAGTTGCCCATAAGGCTTTGTCAAAACCTTTCCCCCCGCCATGTAAATGATTAGGGCCATTGTTTTTGAGGAGACTGTAGGTTTTTCCGTTCAGATCAAATTGTGCATTCCCGATACGGTTACCATACCTGCCGACCAGCGCACCGAAGAAGGGGTGGCCGTCGAGATAAGGCTGCAGGGAATCAAATCCCAGCACCACGTCTTCCCAGTTACCTTGTTTGTCAGGAGCGGTCAGATGGGTAATGATACCACCATAATTGGTGATTTTGACTGTCATTCCATTGGAATTAGTGAGGGTGTAAAGGTCAGCCTGCTGTCCTTCCGGTAAGGTTCCGAAAGCGGATTTGGAAATTGAAGGATTCATTTTGTTTGATTTTTCATTATTGGATGTGCAGGCTGTTACCAAAGCAAAGGCCAGCAAAGGGTAGATCAGGAATTTTTTCATTTTAGTATGGTTTTAAATCTCAGAATACTATTTCACTGGTACCATCTGTTATATTAACCCGGTAGCAGGGCAGATTCAGTCCGAAATGATGCAGAAAAGCATTTTTCTGGTGATTTTCAAAATCGTCAGCCGCCTCTCGTCTGATCAGATTAAGGGTGCAGCCGCCAAAACCGCCTCCCATCATCCGGGCTCCCAGTACACCTTCCTGCATGCGGGCCTCGTTAACCAGAAAGTCCAGCTCCGGACAGCTTACTTCATAATCGTACTGAAGGCCATGATGAGTTTCAAACATTTTTTGTCCGAAAGCCGCAAGGTTATTATTTTCAAGATATCCGCAAGCAAGAAGTACCCGTTGAATCTCATTGGTGACAAATTTACATCTTCTGTATACCACATCACCTAATAAATCCCGGTGTTTTTCAACCATTTCAGGACTTACATCGCGCAGGCTGGTGAGTGACGGATCAAACTGCTTCAGAACCTGAACACCTTTTTCACATTCCTGTCTGCGGGTATTGTATTCAGAATCAGCCAGCGAGTGCTTGACGGTTGTATCACATAAAATCAACAGGTGCTCATCCATCGGGAAAGGAAAATACTGATATTCCAGTGAGCGGCAGTCCAGGCGGATAACAGACTCATTTTTACCAAAAACGGAGGCAAACTGATCCATAATACCGCAATTCAACCCTACATATTCATTTTCTGCTTTCTGAGATAATAAGGCAATGGTTTTCCGGTCGAGGCTAAGTTGGTTCAGTTCGGATAAAGCATACATCAGACAGCATTCCAGGGCTGCAGAGGAAGAAAGCCCGGCACCTGACGGAACATCCCCGCCAAAAGTGGCCTGAAAGCCGGCTGTCCTGAACCCGTTTTTCTTCAACTGATCCACTACTCCAAGCTGGTATTGAGGCCAGGAAAGGGAAGGTTTTTGCAGATCATGTACTGTTGTGGCAAAAGTCTCGTTAAAATCCGCGGAATGTAATATAATCTGCTCATCATCCCGCAGGGAAATGGCAAAGTAAATGGCCTTATCAATAGCGGCCGGCATCACAAAACCGTCATTATAATCAGTATGTTCGCCAATAAGATTGATTCGTCCGGGTGATCGGAAAATCCTGGGAATATGCTCAGTACCGAACTGCTGAGCATAAGCATTGACGATTCGTGTGGCGTTTTCCGGTAGGGGATTACTCATTTTATTATATCAGTGGATGTTGTTAATAGCCTTTCTGAAGGTCAACCAGGTTGACTGGTTCCTGATTATTTTTGATTAATGACATGTTTTTGAGAAACAGCTCTACTTTACCGTTGTTCTCGTTGGCCTGTCCGCCCCCGGTGTGCTGTGTAAGCACTACATTCGGTAAGGTCCATAACGGATGGTCCTCGGGCAAAGGCTCATGAAGAGTCACATCAAGCGCTGCACCGGATAACTGCCCGTCGGCGAGTGCTTGCAGCAAAGCTGCTTCATCGGTGGTGTTGCCCCGTCCTATATTGGCATAAACAGCCCCGCGTTTCAGCGCGTAGAGAATGGATTTATCAACAAAACCAGCGGCTGACCCGGGCAGCGTGTTGATCAGGACATCGGTGTCTTCCAGATGTTCCAGCAACTCATCTTTCTGATGAATTTCTGCCAGGGGAGAACTTCTCGCAAATGAGATAAGCCGGCAACGAAAACCGGTCAGAATATCCCTTACAGATTGTCCGATAGTTCCGGTTCCCAGAATAACCGCCTTTTGGCCGAACAGCACTTTCAACTCTTCTCTTAATGGAGATCCGATCCAGTTGTGTTTGGTTTTCAGGGTGGTCAGCTTATCAATCCCTCTGTATAATGCCAGAATACCTGCTATGGTTGTTTCGGCGCAGGGGCGCGCAAACCAGTCCCCCATATTGGCAGCTTTGTAGGGGTGGGGGATATTTTTATATTGATCAAAGCCCGCCGAATCCAGTTGCAGAAAATACAGGCCGGCAGGAGCATAATGATGAAACCAGTCCAGCGGAGGGTTTCCAAGAATATAGTTAGCTGTCTGAAAATGGCTTTTTAGTTCGGTTTCCGTAGATCCCGGAGTCCTGAAAAAAAGCTCATCGTCACGCAGATGGCCTGATAACTGATTTTTGTGATGGTCGTTGAGTAAAGAATGGATGTAAATTTTCATGACAATGGTTGGCTGGTTCAGGATAATTATGACCGGGAAATTACAAGGATTTTTCCTTATTCCGGCACAAAAATCCGGATAAGTAAGCTAACGGCCCTCTAAAGGAATTTCCTTACCAGTATAATAATCAGGTTAAACAGTAAGCCCAGCAGAATCATGGAGGTTAAGGGGAAATAAAACCGAAAGTTTTCTTTCTCCACTCTGATATCTCCAGGAAGTTTGCCAAACCAGTTCAGCTTATCACCCAGAAAATAAATGAACAGGCCAATAACGACAATAGCGATGCCTAATAAGATGAGGTATTTTCCGGTCTGCGGGTTCATGCAAAGTTTTTGTTTAATTCAAAATTAGCATATCCGGCATTTATACGGTTAAATAAATGCAGATATTGATTAACCATTCAGCATTCTGGCTCAGAAAAAACGGGTAGCCTGATTTACTCAGACTACCCGCTATAATTCATCTGAACAGATGATTATTTTTTCTTCTTCTTTTTAGAAGCTTTTTTACCTTTTACAGGAGCTTCAACAACGGTTTCTGCTTTGCTGAGATCCTTGATCCTGATATTGCGGAAACTTAACACAGAGCCATGCCCCAGGAAACCCAGGTGGCCGGTCGTGCGGAACAGCCCAGGATGGTTTTTGCCATCAGGAATTTTCTCTCCGTTCTGTGTCGCTTCTTTAATATCTCCGTCCACAATCACTGTTCCGTTCAGGGTTACTTTGACTTTAGTGCCCTGTACGGTTACTTCCTGATAGTTCCACTCGCCTACTGGTTTCAGATACCCTTTTTTGGCAGGGATGACACCATATACAGAACCATGGTACTGATAAGGTTCCAGTTTTTTGTAAATGTCAGCAGTATTATCCAGAATCTGTAACTCATAAGCTCCTACATAAGCAGCATCTCCTTCCAGAGGGGCGCGAACGCCTAATCCGTTATTGGCACCCGGCGTCAGCTGAAACTCAAAACGGAATGTAAAGTCGCTGTATTCATCTTTGGTGTAAAGATTACCTCGGCCTCTTCCTGTCGGACGGCATACCATATTGCCGTCTTCAATGATGTAATCGGTCGTATTACCTACCCATTCAAACATATTGGAGCCGTCAAACAATACTTTATAACCTTCGTTTTTCTCTTCAGCACTAAGCTCAAATGTTTCAGCACG
>JBEBXQ010000010.1:0-55725 GCA_040391535.1 Telluribacter sp.
TCAATCCGCCCCTTTAAAAAATGAAAGATTACCAGTAGATTCAATCTGCTTTTATACTTCCATGTAAATCCATGCGATATGAAACGATTATCATGAAACATACTTTCTTCGCTTTCCTCTGTATGATACTCTTCACCGGCATACAGATTTCCGGTTATGCACAAACAGTACATTCGGGTATAACGGCGCACCGGGGCAATTCGGAACAATTCCCTGAGAATACGATCCCTGCTTTCGAAAGCGCGATTGCTCTTGGTGTCGATTGGGTGGAACTGGATATTTTTAAAACCAGTGACGGTAAAATCGTTATTGCTCATGATGCCACTACCGCACGAGCCGGAGATAAAGCCCTGGAAATTTCAAAATCAACCTATGCTGAACTGAAAAAAGTAGATATGGCTACCGGTTTCCGGAAGCGGACAGGGAAAAGTACAAAAGATTGCCCGTCACAAACCATGCCTTTGCTGGAAGACGTTCTCAGGCTCTTTTCCGGAAATACCTTAACGAAAGTGTCTATTCAACCTAAAATGGATTGCGTAGAGGAAGCAATCGCTATTGTCAGAAAATTAAACATGGAGCATAAAGCGGGTTTCAACGACGGTAATCTTGAATACATGAGCAAAGTTAAAAAACTTGCCCCTGAAGTTCATGTATTCTGGGATCGTCCTGCAGCTCATGATCTGGAAACGGATATCCGGATTGCCAGCGATCTGGGATTTGAATCGATGGTCATTAATGCCAACGGAATGACCGAAGAAAAAGTCAGCCTTCTGAAAATGGCGGGCATAGAACCCGGTGTCTGGACGGTGAATACTCATGATGACCTGATCAGGTTTCTGAACATGGGTGTCAGCCGGATTTACACAGATGCCCCTGCTCTTTTGATTGAATTAAAGAAAACCCATAAAACCGTGGTTTGCGAAGGGGCTTATCCATCCCATTTGCAGGGTATTGAAACGGACGGTCAAAACTCCATCTTCTGGAGCTGGACAACTGAAATAGTCCGGACCGATATGGAAGGAAAAATCCAGGCCAGGGTGGCGGCTTTGAACCACCAGGGCGATGTATGTTATCGTAACGGGAAACTGTATGTGGCTGTCAACCTTGGAAAATTCAACCAGCCTGCCGGTCAGGCTGATTCCCATATTTATGAATATGATGCCCTGACACTCAGAGAACTTCATCAGTATCCTGTCCCGGAGCTGGTGCACGGGGCCGGAGGTATCGCCTTCCATAATGGCCGGTTTATGGTTGTGGGCGGACTCGTTCCTGGTATCAACGAGAATTATCTGTATGAATATGATGAAAATTTCCGCTTTATTGAAAGGCATACCATTGCCAGCGGTTATACCCTTTTAGGAATTCAAACCATTGCTTATCATAACAACAACTGGTGGCTGGGCTGCTACGGTAAGCCTGCCGTTACCTTGCAGGCCGATAGTACCTATCAGTTAAAAGGAAAGTATATGTATGACGCTTCCTTAGGTATCGCCCCGTACTCCGGAACTCAAGTTTGGATCGGCAGCAACAGGCATGTGCAGGGAAAAGGTTATGTGGGCCGTGCAAGGCTGGTGAATATACAGGAAATCAGCAAACAGGATTGAGAAGGCTTTACATGGGTAACGCCTTCTCAAACAAACGTTTCTGCATTTTCTTATCGTGACCATAAATATCATTACGGAAATTCAGTTTTCCGTCGTCGTCCACAAAAGCCGTGAAATAACCGATCACCACCGGTACTTCCGGACGAACGCGCACGTATTTTTCCTTTCCTGAGTTCATGGCAGCTACAATTTTATCGGTGGTCCAGGTACTGTCATTACGCAGAATAAATTCAGCCAGTTTTTGAGGCTCCGCAAGACGGATACAACCATGACTGAATGCGCGGCGCGATTCGCCGAACAAACTCTTGGAAGGAGTATCATGCAGATAAATATTATAGCTGTTGGGAAACAGGAATTTGACAAGGCCCAGTGAATTATTTTTTCCGGGTTTCTGGCGTACCGAATTTCCGTTCCATTCCATGTTGTGCCTGGCCAGATAGTTGGGGTTCTTGTTAATGGCCGGTAATATCTCATTTTTCAGAATGCTGTTCGGTACATTCCAGTAAGGGCTGAAAACCACCTGATTGAGCTGGCCGGAAAAGATGACAGTATTATGCGCTGTCGATCCTACTACTACGTTCATGGCAAAAGCAAACTTTCCGCTATCAAAAGCCCTTAATTTAAATTCAGGTATGTTAATCAGCAGAAAATCCGTTCCCGGGTTATCGGGCATCCACCGCACACGTTCCATATTGATCAGCATTTGCCTGATTCTTTCATTGAGCGGAACATTAAGTTCTGCAAAAAATGACTTTCCGGGAGCACCGTCTACCGTAAGCCCATGCCTTTCCTGAAAACGTTTAACAGCAATGGTCAGCGAATCATTAAAAGTAAATGTGGTATCCTGAGCCGTTAAATCTCCCAGTATAAATAACCTTTCCTTTACCCCTCTGATTACCTGAGAAGAATCACCGGGTTTATAGCTTTTTTTATCCGCCGTCAGAGCCGGCCATTCGTTTTTGTCGGCATATTGATAATACTTCAGCAATTTATCCTTCAGCAGATTATATTGCTTGTTAACCGGCTCGTACGCTGCAATATTCTGCCCTTTGTTCTGCAACAGCGAATCCAGAAAAGCTACGGTATTAATTTTTTTGCGTGGAATAAACCAGTCGAGTTCCTGAATATCAATATCACGGTCCCCTGCATAAGCATAGTAGGCATAGCGGAAAAATTGTCGCGTAAGCTGTAATTCCGTATCCACAATGATTGAATCTTCCGGATTGATCCGGGAAAGGAGATCCAGGGAATCAATACGTGCTGTCAATACCGGATTGTATAAAGTGCTGTCACCGGAAAAATGGATATAATCATTCTGTAAATGCAGGAATGAATGCGCGTAATCAGCAAGCCCGTCGCTGAAAAACCACGCAAACTGAAAATTACGGCTATGATAAAAACGCTGCATACGGTAAGCCAGCGTATCATGTGTAGGTTGGCTTTGTATAAATTTACCTAAAGACGTACTGTCAAAAAACAGCTCACTGAATGAGTTTTCAACGGTGATGGTGGTATCCGGCGGTGCAACTTCAGGAAGCTGGGCTTTATTACTGTTACAGGCGCTCAGATAAAGCGCTGCTGCCAGAACGAATAACAGATGGATATATCTCATAAACGGGATTTGAGTTACCACCAAAGTAATAAAACTAAATGTGGTTTTCCAAAAACCTGGACGAGCCTAGATAAGTTTTGTCGGGAGAATAGATGAATAAGCCCGCTCCACCGGTCAAAAGGTTAATCAATACTTTATGATCCTTTTCAGATACAGCCGGACAGCCAAGGCTGCGTCCCAGCCGGCCGGTATTTCTGATAAATTTCTCACTTACATAATCTGCCCCGTGCATCACAATCGCCCGTGTGTAAGCAAGATCATTAATACCTTTTTCAAGTCCTTCCAAACGCAGTGAAAGGCCATGCTTTCCCTGATAAGTACCCATAGTCCGGTAAAAACCCAGGCTCGACTGATAAGAAGATTCGCGGTTGGAAAAGCGGTTTGCATATTCATCTCCGGAATTCCGGCCATGTGCCACGTAGGTATTGAGCAATAATTTCTTCCGGGCCAGATCTATCACATAAAGCCTTTTTTCCCTGGATGACTGACTGAAATCAGCAATGGCCACCACAGGCTTTTTAAGTCCGGCTTTCTGAAACCCGTTCCAGGCATATTCAAACACTGAGCAGGAAAGACCTGCATCCTGCAATTGCAGCGAATCATACAATATTTCCCATTCAGGTACATTTGAAACTGACGTTATGGTCGTCAGGGAATCTGTCTTTTCACCTTTACTATGCCACGAAAGTGTTCTTGAATTAAAAGCTGCAATAATGGCTATCATCATCACTACCATTCCACTCATTAACCATTTTTTTGCCATGTATCTGCTATCTGTTTTTACTGATCCTGTTTGTATCTGCGGATACCCTATTTGTATTTAACGGTGAATATACAGAAAAGATTGCCTGCTTCTGAAAAACCTTTATCGGAATTTCATTTCAGAACTTACTGATACACATAGTCCGATTCTTTGAAAAAGCATATTTTGCTTCATCCTTCTATATTTACCCGGATAAGATCAGTAGTTTATCGTCACGTTGGTGTTTTCTACATATATTTCAGATATTTACAGTAACCGTTTATTTAAATTCTAAGACCCTTATGAAAAAATTATCAGGCATATTAATGCTGGCATTGTTTTATCTTATTGCCCTTTCAAATCCTGCGATCTCTCAAAAAAATGGCTGGATTACTCTTTTTGACGGAAAATCCCTTGATGGATGGGAAGCAGGTGAAAATGCCTCTTCATTCAGTATTACAGATAACGGTGAATTGAAGGTAGCCGGCCCACGATCCCATTTGTTTTATACAGGACCGGTAAAGAATCACGTTTTTAAAAATTTTGAATTCAGAGCCAAGGTCAAAACTACAGAAGGTGCCAATTCGGGTATTTATTTTCATGCCAAATACAAAGAAAAAGGCTGGCCAAGCAACGGATATGAAGTCCAGATCAATACTACTCATGGTGATGCCATTAAGTCAGGAAGCTTATACGAAGTGGTAAATGTCCGTGACGTATGGGTTAAGGATAATGAATGGTATGAAACCTACATTAAGGTTGTGGGCAAGCGCGTTATTATCAAGATCAATGATATTACGGTGGTTGACTATACTGAACCTGACGGGGTAAGAAGCAGGAACTCAGATCATGCTGATCGAAAAATTGATCCGGGAACCTTCGCCATCCAGGCCCACGATCCCAAGAGTGTTGTTTTTCTGAAAGACATTCAGGTTAAGCCGCTTAAAGACTAAACAACACCAACTGATTACCAGTACGTACTGCATGGAGCTTTCATTTCTACATTTCATTACTGTGCTGGTAATCAGTATTGCCAGTATTGTCATCCTTACTGTCCGTTACCGGTTACATGCATTTTTTGCGCTGATTGCCGCGTGTTTTATGGTTGGTTTCGGCACCTTAATGCCGGTTTCCGTCATCATGGAAACTGTGAAGTCGGGCTTTGGGAATATCCTCAGATCACTGGGTTTGCTTATTATTACCGGCACCACACTAGGGTTGTTTCTGGAAAAAACAGGAAGCGCCCGTGTCATGGCAGATTTTATTCTGAAAAAAACCGGAAAAGAAAAATCACCGCTTGCACTTTCGATTACAGGATTTATTGTCGGACTTCCTGTTTTCTGTGATTCAGGCTATATTGTTCTGAGCGGCCTGGCCAGGTCGTTAGCCCGGCAGACACACATCCACATGATACTGCTTGCAGGTTCATTATCTACTGCTTTATATGCCGTTCATTGCCTGCTACCTCCCCATCCGGGAATGAGTGCAGCCGCAGCCCAGCTGGATATTAATTTTGGTATACTGATTCTTACCGGATTGCTTTTTGCGATTCCTGCTGCTGCAACAGGTTATTTCTGGACACTCTACAGTGGAAAGAAACTCCTTGCGGAAGAAGAGGTCTATGAACATGCCTCTGATGAAACGGCGGATGAAATATCCGACAATCTCCCGTCGGCAGTGATGGCTTTTCTCCCGGTCATTGTCCCGATTGTACTGATGATGCTCAGACCGCTCATTCAGTATTTATTTCCCGGCTCAGGCTCATTATGGGCCCATTTCCTGATCACGCTGGGAGATCCGGTTCTGGCTCTCACAATGGGTATTTTTGTGGTTTTATTCAGTTATAAAGCGGGTAGTTCCCATCATGTTATACAGGAAGCGATTGAAAAATCAGGTGTCATTCTGGTGATTATAGGAGCCGGTGGTTCTTTCGGCGCCATTGTGGCCGCGTTAAACCCTGCGCAATTCTTCGAAACATTACAGATTTCAGGCCATTTGGCATTACTATTATTTTTCTGTTGCGCAGCTGTCCTGAAAACGGCACAGGGGTCTTCTACGGTGGCTATTATTACCACAGCCTCTCTGATGTATCCGCTATTTCCGGCACTGGAAATCATAAGCGAAACGGAGAAAATATGGGCAGTACTGGCAATGGGGGCAGGATCAATGGCTATATCATTACCGAATGATTCCTATTTCTGGGTGATTTCCCGTTTTTCCGGACTGGATACTTACCCTATGCTTAAAGTATATTCTGCCGGAACGTTTCTCATGGCGCTGGTAACCCTAGGCCTGGTCATGCTGGTATCCCTTCTGTTCTAGCATCTGACCGGTCATCTGATCAGATGCTAAAATCTGCAGTGTTTATTGATAACCCCACTTACCGTCAAGCAGGCGGTTAATACCTAAAGGATTTTCATCTTTCAGTTCCGCAGGCAGTAAACTTTGCGGGTAATTCTGGTAGCAAACCGGGCGGACAAACCTTTCAATGGCTGCTGTACCTACAGAAGTAGTGCGGCTATCGGTTGTAGACGGGAATGGTCCGCCGTGCACCATAGCATGGCATACCTCCACACCTGTAGGGAAACCATTGATCAGCACCCTTCCTGCTTTGTCTTCCAGAATCGCAATGAGTTCTGCATATTCTTCCAGGTCTTCCGGTGTACCATGAACTGTAGCCGTCAGGTGACCGGAAAGATGATGGGCAATATCATATAATCCGGCCATGTCGTCAGCAGTAACCACCACACTTGACGGCCCGAATACTTCCTCTGTCAGTTCCTTTTCCGCAATAAGCGTTTTACCTGTGGTCTTAAAAAGTACGGGTTCGGCGGCGGTATAGGCATCCGTTGCAACACCTTTAGCCAGTAATTCTGTCAACGCATGTTGCTGTAGTGAAGCCACTCCTTGTTCGTAAGCGTTTTTAATCCCGCTGGTGAGCATGGTGGCACCTGTTGTTTTCGTAAACTCTTCTTTCAGGAACTGTTCAAAATCGGCAGATTGCGGATCATCGGCAGTAATCAGCAATCCAGGATTAGTACAGAATTGTCCGGCTCCCATGGTAACAGAACCGGCAAAATTTGCGGCGAGAGACCGTCCGTAAGCACGACGCGCACCGGGTAGCACAAAAACAGGATTGGTACTGCCCATTTCACCGTAAAATGGAATAGGTTCAGGCCGGTTCACAGCCAGTTGATATAAAGCCATTCCCCCTTTATAAGAACCGGTGAACCCTACAGCTTTAATGCCCGGATGTGACACAAGAGCAGCCCCGATCTGAAATCCGTTTTCCTGTAAAAGGGAGAATACTCCTTCCGGCATTCCGCATTTTTGTATGGCACGCTGGATAGCTTTTCCGATCAGTTCAGATGTTCCGGGATGGGCAGGATGTCCTTTGACAATTACAGGGCACCCCGCGGCCAGAGCAGAAGCGGTATCACCACCGGCTACAGAAAACGCAAGCGGGAAATTACTGGCTCCGAAAACAGCTACCGGCCCCAGAGGTCTTAACATTGAACGGATATCCACCCGTGGTAAGGGTGTACGATCAGGTAGCGCTCTTTCTATTTTAGCCTGTACCCAGGAACCTTCTTTTAATAAAGCGGCAAATAACCTCAGCTGGGAGGTGGTCCGGCCTCTTTCACCTTGCAGACGCCCCACCGGCAAACCCGACTCGGCTACACTTCTGTCGATCAGTTCATCGCCCAGTCCCTCAATTTCAGCGGCAATGGTTTCCAGCAATACAGCTTTTTCTGCACCTGATTTTAATCTGTATTGTTTAAAAGCATCTGCGGATTTAGTGACAGCCTGCTCCAGTTCTTCCTGAGTCGCCACTGCAAATTCACCCGGTAATATTTCATTTGTTGCCGGATTAACCGCGTAAAACCGTCCATGTCCTGATGCTGAAAACTCAGCACCGATAATATGTTTTCCCGTGAGTAATGTCATAATAATCAATTTTTTTGAGAAACCGTATTGACCAGTGTCCCGATGTTTTCAATAGTAATCCTGATTTCGTCGCCGATAATCAGGGTAAATTCATTTGGTGGCACTATGCCTGTTCCGGTCATCAGAAATGCACCGGCGGGGAACGAACATTCTCTGAAAAGATACCCGGCAAGTTCCGGTAGCTGCCGTTTCATCCTGTTCAGTTGAATATTATTTTCAAAAACCGTTTCCCCACTGCGTACAATGGCAATGGAAATCAGCGTTTCCGGGCTGATCGGTTCAGAGGGAACATAAACAGAAGGACCAATCGCAGCCGCTCCGTCATACGTTTTGGCCTGAGGCAGATACAGCGGATTTTCACCTTCAATATCCCTTGAACTCATATCATTACCAATGGTATATCCCACGATTTCTCCGGAGGATGCGATCAGAAGAGTAAGTTCAGGCTCGGGAACGTTCCATTTTGAATCACGGCGGATGATTACCTCATCGCCCGGTCCCACCGCCCTTGCTGCTGTCGATTTAAAGAACAGTTCCGGTCTTTCAGCATCGTACACCCTGGCATAAAAATCTCCGCCCCCGCTGTCTTTCGATTCTTCCATCCTTGCTTCACGGCTTCTCATATAAGTTACCCCCGACGCCCATATTTCCTGCTGCCCGACGGGTGCCAGTAATTCGTGCTCTAACACAGATTCCAGTGAGCTGTCGGCTGTAAGATTCAGAATTTCTTCTGCTAATTTTTCATAAAGATTGTCTCTGTTGATATAAAAATCCCAGTCAGTTTCTTTTGACAAAAACAGTTGCCCTTCATCAGATCTGACAACAAATCCTTTTCTGGTTTTATAGATATTCATGCAAAAGGGGTTTTGAATAAGTTAAAAATACGCCGTTATGCTTATAAGAAATAGTAAAATCAATCGATTTCACAAACTACAAATTTAGTCTTATTCTGAGAAATAATATTATCCGATATTGCATTAAGATGATAGGATTTTAGCATAAGAAGTTAAAAGTCTGTCTGACTGCAGTCCGTTGAAACACTTCTACAGAAATGTCCCTGGCAAGACATTATGAATGCCACCTTTCCCTGCAAATATTCCCCGTTACCGTATGTTTAAAGATGTATAATCCGTATATTAAACAGCCCGTCACAAAGTACTGACTTCAAGCAATTTAAAACAAATTTTAATACCTATCTGATTAGTTCAGCAAAACTATCGTTAAATTTAACATCTGATTTTAAAATATTACTATAAGGTGAGAGTGAACAGTAGATTAACTGACGATCAGTCAATACGTAGCGGTATTGAACAGGGTGGATCGCGCCGGAGGCATTTTGAAAATCTGCTCTATGAAAAATATTCTTACATGATAAGAGATGGCGTATGGAGACATAAATTATCAGAAGATGATAGTTCCATTGCCTATTCTGATACCATACTTGGTGTTATCGAAAATATAGTCAAAAAGCAGTTTGAAGGACGTGCTGAGCTGAAAACTTATATTTTTCAGATTTTTTCAAACAAATGTGTTGACCTCATCCGAAAAAACACGACTAAGAAAGCAACTGTATATCAAACAGATACCATCAGTGATTATATCAATCTCCTGCCTGATGATATGCAGAATGCCGTTCAGCAAATGATCTCAAAGCATGAAACGGAAAGAATATGGCAGAAACTCAGAGTATTGGGGAAAAAGTGCTATGAGCTGGTAATGAAATGGAATGAAGGTTACAGCGATAAAGAAGTGGCAGAGATCATGTCTTTCAACAGTGCAGAAGTGGTGAAAACCAGCCGGTTGAGGTGCCTCAATAAAGTAAGGGAAATGGTTAAAAATGACTAGCAGACACACCGGAACTAAATAAAAAGATAATGGAGGAGCGCATTGAAAGATATTTTTCAGGCAAACTTAATGAAAGAGAGCGCAAGGAGTTCGAACAACAATTGCGTACTGATCATACACTGATTAATGAAGTAGCTTATTATATACAACTCAGGAATGCACTAAAACAGGAATTACTTGAAACACGCCATGCCGAATGGCAAAACAACAAACCTCCGAAAAGGATCAGTATCCGTGCTGTATACTGGGCGGCAGCGGTTTTACTCATGGGAGTTGGGATAGGATGGTATTGGTTGTATTCGCCTTCCATCACACTGGAAGAATATGCAAACCATTACATTGAACAGAATTTTGAACGGAGAAATATTCAGATGGGTGCATCTGACGACAGTCTCCAGATGGCGATCGGATTCTTTAATAAAGGAGCATTAGAACAGTCATTGGCTATTACGGAACAACTTACAGCCAGTCATCCCGGCAATGCCGAACAACTGGAACTCAGTGGCATTACGGCATTAAAAATGGATCAGTATGATAAAGCACTGACCTATTTCAAACAAATGGAACAACTGGATCTGTATGATAATCCGGCCGTATTATATCAGGCCATTACATTACTTAAAAGGAAAGCACCACTTGACAATCAGGAGGCCGAAAAGCTTCTGAATAAAGTAATTAATGAAAACCTGGGAGGTAATAAACTGGCCAGAGACTGGTTAAACAAATAATTCTTAAATTCAAATATCCTTAATGAAATGAAAAACCCACCAGAGAAGCCCGGTCAGGGCAAAAAACCCGGAAAATCAGAAGGTTTCGACAAGATTAACCGTAACATTGGCAGTGAAATTGAACAGCGCATTGTCAAGGGAGCCAGAAGAATGGACCCGGATAATTATAATCTTATCTACCGCAATGTGGGTGAATCTCCTTGTTTCGCAGGATCTGCCAATTCAAGAGGACAACGCCATGTAAAAGCCTTTGCACAACAGAAAATCGTTATTCTGCCCGAATCTTTGCTGGACAAAATAAAAGAACAAAAAAGCTTTTCTGTAGGCTTCGATGATCAGTCTGAAACCAAAGCTGTTCTGGTAAGGGCGAGTGAGTTCCCCAATCATCCTTCGGAGTACCCTGACTTCAAAGAAAACACCTATACGGCACTGATTGAATGGACGCATGGCCCGCGGTTTGCCGATCTGGTCAGCATTGCAGGAACTGCTATAGGAGTTGATGTCTGTCAGCTTGATAACGTTACCATTAACGAAGGAGGGGGTTCAGGGAACCGTCCGCCCGGTGATCCGATCGTTGAAGGAAATACAGCTTCACTGACCCCTTTCCCTGTCCAGAGTGACTATAAAAAAGTGATCAGCAATTACACAGTGGGGAAAGCGAAAACAGGTGCTGTAACGGTTGCTGTTACTGACACAGGATCGTTATTTCTCAGGACAGATTACCTGAGTTCTAAAAATAACCGTCTGAGGTATTTCCCGCTGATCAAAAACGAAAATTTCTCTTACCCGGGAGGCTATTGCTCCGTCACCAAATACCTTGATCCTGACTATCGCCGTCAGATGATCAAAGTTAATACACCTAATCAACCTACTACTGAGGAAGAAGTATTGCAAAGTCCTTACGATGACAATGCGGCACGGCATGGTACTACGGTTGCTGCCATTATTGCACAGAACCCTGGCAACGACAACACTTCCTCGGCCACTATATTACCTGTAAAATGCTTTGATTTTCTTGGCGCAGCTAATCTTTTCGACATCCTTTGCGGATTTAACTACATTTTCAGCCGTATTAAAACAGAGAATATCAGAATCGTGAATGCGAGCTGGGGGTTTTATGCACCCCGTGAGAAGGAAGACCAGCTGGACATATTGCGAAAAAAAATACTGGCTCTGAAAAAAGAACATATTTTTGTAGTCACCTCAGCAGGAAACCGGCCTAAACTTGACGAACCTGCCCATAATCTGAACGATGGCGCCATTTATCCGGCATGTTTCAGGAGTAAAGAGCTGGATAACCTGATATCTGTAACCACGGTAACTTATGATCTCGGATTTTCCCAAACCGGCAATGACTCCCCGTTTTTAAATGACAAAATTGTTGACCATCTGAAAAAGGGACAACCAGAGGGCACAAAAGTCGTGCAGGAACAATTAGTACATGTTGAAAATTATTCGGCTGACTTTGTCGATGTAGGAGTAGTTGCACATCCTTTTCAGGGATTATTCTCAAGCCCCTTCAAAGACAAAAGCGGTAAAAACACGGAACCGGCTGTCATTTCAGGCTCTTCGTTTGCGGCGGGTTATGTAACGGCCTATCTCGCAGAAGCATTGCGGCTGAACCCGGACATTAAAACCAAAGAGGAGTTCTTTGCCGGTCAAACAAACATCAGCCAGTCAGCTGATCTCACTGATGTGACTGCCGGCGGGACTTACCTGACTTTACCTATTGAAGAGTATGATCAGGTCACCAGCTATGTTGCCAATTATATTATGCATCATCCGCTAAGCCTCGACAGCTAATTTAGTATATGCGTATATTTTTTTTCCTCCAGTGTTTATTATTAGGTATTTTCAGGAGCGGGGCGACGTGTCCCTCTCCTGAAAAATTTTATTTACAACTGGAGGAAATCAGAAATAACGGACAATCCGTTGAAAGTCAGGAATCATCTCTCAATAAATGGATGATTCAATGGGAAAAGTGCTACCCTAAAGCAGATTCGGTTTATGTGGAAGCGTTGCTTCTCTCAGGGCTGAATCACTATAAAGATGGAAGGACCGAAGAGGCCATTCAGGTTCATCAGAAAATCATTACGATTTACCGGCAGAACAGCGGTCTGCGGCTAAAGCTCAGCAATCTGGGAAAGACGTATTACCGGTTGGGAGTATTTTATACCAGAGTCCGGAAACTCAATGAAAGTATTGATGTTCTGCAGCAGGTAATCGCCATATCCGGCAACAATCCCAAAATGAAAATCTGGGTAAACCAGGCGCACTTATACCTGATTTACAATTATTTTGTACAGGGTGATTTCCAAAGAGCCCTGCAGCATGCTGTAGCCGGAGAGGTTATTTCAGAAGAACTGAAAGATGATATTTCACTCAGTAAAGTTTTACAGCAAAAGGCGCAGGTGCTACACATGTTAAAGCAGCTTCCTGAAGCACTGGGAGCTATTGATAAAGCCATTCCCCTTATTGAGCATACTCCACAGCAACAGAACAGTATTTCAAGCCAGTATATGCTGAGAGGTAATATCCTGAGGGATTTACACCGCAATCCCGAAGCATTACAAAGTCTTCAGACAGCGTATGCTATCGCCAGAAAGAATGAAGAAGTCTATATTTCCGACTTCCCGATGGCCATTGGTTATTTTTATCAGACCACCGGTGAGACCAGCCATGCATTAGCATTTTATCAGGAGGCATTGAGACTTGATAACGGAAGTCACAACAAGTGCCTTATTTTCAACAATATTGCCAATATCTATAAACACCAGCACAAATTTGAGGAAGCCCTGGAAAACCTTCAGAAAGGCATCCGTACTATCATTCCGGATTTTAATGATCCGTCCCATATTCACCTACCTCCCGCACGAACCATCCGTACACTTCAGCAAAAAGATTTTTTACTGGGTCTTATCCGAGATCAGGCTCAGACCTGGCTTGAATATGCAAAAAGCAAAAATAATCATCAGCAATATCTGCAGCGCTCGCTGAATGCCTATATGCTTGCAGACAGTATGATTGATTTTATGCGCTGGGAACACACCGGGGTTGCTTCCAAACTTTACTGGCGGGAAAAAACCTATGATATGTATGAACAGGCTATAGAAGCCTGCTATCTGCTGAAAGATCCTGTCAGGGCATTTTATTTTTTTGAAAAAAGCCGTGCGGTATTGTTGAATGATGAACTGAATACCCTTGGTGCCGGCCAGCAACTGGCCTCCGCAGATCAGCAGAAAGAAAAAGAGATCAGGCAACAAATAACGGAGCTACAGTTCAGTCTGGCCGAAAAAGAGAAAAATACGAATGACTATGTGAAAGTACTTGATCAGTTACTCAAAGCGGAAGAATTACAAAAATCATTTTTCAGATCACTGGAAAACCGGAATCCGGCCTATTACAGTTACCGGTACAACAACAAAGTACCTGCTATTGACGATATCAGAAAGCATGTGCTGAAACCAATGGGAGACAATACCGCACTGCTTACCTTTTTTTCAGGTAAGAACTCCATATACGGGATCGGCGTTAAAGATCATACTACGCAATTTCTGGAATTTGATAAAAGCAGCTATGATTCCCTGATCACGGCAATGAATACATTCCTTTCCAGCAAATCCAGGCAGAATCAGTCTTTTAAAGAATATTTAAGTGTTTCAGCCTCACTGTACAACCTGCTGATCAAGCCTTTCCAGCTTTCTGTAAACAACAGAACTATTATTTCTACAAACAACGGCTTCTTCCCTTTTGAAGCACTCAGCCGGTCCGGATCAAAACCGGATTATCTGGGTCAGCATCATGCCATCAGCTATACTTATTCTGCCGGCTTTTTATTAAAAAAACGGATAAGTGAACATTTAACAAACAACAGCAGGTCTTTTCTCGGCATCGCACCGGTTGATTTTTCTCTTTCGTCCGGTCAGCCTTCTCTTCCCGGATCTGATAACGCGGCCATCACGATTGAACGAAATTTTTCATTTTCAAAGATCCTAACACATCAGCAAGCTACCAGAGAGGCATTTCTGAAAGAAGCACCTCAGTATAAGATGGTACAACTGCTGACCCACGCCATTGCCGACAGTACCGGTACTGAGCCTACATTATATTTTTCGGACAGTACTTTGCAGCTTTCAGACATTGGCACGCTGGGAAGCTTTCAAACACAACTGATGGTGTTGTCAGCGTGTCAGACCGGGATAGGCAAAAATCAAACCGGTGAAGGTGTCTACAGCCTTGCGAGAGGGTTTGCGTCTGCCGGTATTCCGTCCGTGGTCACAACTTTGTGGAGTGTTGAAAATCAACCGGTTTATGAACTGACCAGGCTCTTTTTTGAATACATTAAAGAAGGCCAGCCGCTGGATATTGCCTTGCAGAATGCCCGTAATCAATGGCTTGAGCAAACCTCAGGAACCGACCAGCTTCCTTATTCCTGGGCAGGTATGGTGCTGGTAGGCAATACCGATCCGGTTTACAGTCAGTCTGATTGGTGGTGGTGGGTGGCCGGCTTTTTCATTTCCCTCTTGTTGTTCCTTTTTATCCGGTATTTCCGCAGGATATAAAATACCGCGACTTCATTGCAAGCCAAAACCTTTTAACTTTGCTGAAAAGCAAACCGTAATCAGAAGTCATGCTCACTGAAGACAGATTAATATTACCCGAAAAACCGGCCAGAACATTTCTGCCGGAGTCATTTGAACTGACCAGCTGGACAGAGCTGGAACCTTTCTATACTGATCTGACCCAACGCGAAATTCAAAATGCAGGGGAATTACATAAGCTTCTGCTGGATCGCTCCGAACTGGAATCCTATCTTTCAGAGAATTTTGCCTGGCGTTATATTCGTCAGACCTGCGATACGGCTGATGAAACACTGGTAAAATCCCTGCAGTTCTTCATTACTGAAATACAGCCACAACTGGCTGCCTATGGTAATAAACTTGACAAAAAGATCGCCGGCTCTCCTTTCAGAGCCGATCTGACCGGCAAAGGATTTAACATAGCTATCCGTAGTTTACTGAAAGGCATTGAAATTTTCAGAGAAGAGAATATTCCCTTGCAAACACAAGCTCAGACAGAAGAAAGACAATATGGAGCTATTGCAGGTGCGATGACCGTGACGCTGGATGGGGAAGAAATGACATTGCAGAAAGCAGCGGACCGGCTGCAATCTACAGACCGGAAGATACGTGAAGAAGCGTGGCGCGCTATAAGCGAAAGACGTTATCAGGACCATGAAAAACTGGATGAGCTGCTTAACAGGCTTATTACCCTCAGAAATGAAATCGCTCAAAATGCAGGTTTTGCCAATTACCGCGATTATATGTTTGCCGCAATGGGCAGGTTTGATTACACGCCCCAGGATTGTATTGAGTTTCACGAGGCCGTCAGCATTTCAGTAGTGCCTATGCTGGAAACCATGGCAAAGCACCGTAAGGAATCGCTGGGAGTGCCGTCGCTGCGTCCGTGGGATCTGAAAGTAGATGTCGAAGGACGCAAACCCTTAAAGCCGTTCAATACAGGGAATGAGCTTCTTGAAAAAACAATCCGCTGCTTTTCACGTTTGGATCCGTTTCTGGGCGAATGCCTTCAGATTCTGAAAACGATGGGGCACCTTGATCTGGAATCAAGGAAAGGCAAAGCCCCCGGTGGATATAATTATCCGCTGGATGAAACAGGCGTTCCCTTTATTTTCATGAATGCAACATCAAGCCTCAGAGACATGGTGACACTCCTGCATGAAGGGGGGCATGCGGTACATTCGCTTGTAACGCGGGATTTGCCGCTGAATACTTTTAAACATACCCCTTCTGAGGTAGCGGAACTGGCTTCCATGTCCATGGAACTCCTGACAATGGATTACTGGGATGAGTTTTTTGAAAATGAAGAAGATCTCAGAAGAGCTAAAATACAGCATCTTGAATCTATTCTGGAAACATTACCCTGGGTGGCGACGGTTGATAAATTCCAGCACTGGATGTATGAAAACCCCGGTCATACTACCGAAGAAAGAAAAGACAAATGGGTTGATATTTACAGTCAGTTCAGCGACAATGTTACAGATTGGAGCCAGCTTGAGAAATTCAGATCAAGTCTGTGGCAAAGGCAGTTGCATATTTATGAAGTGCCGTTTTATTATATTGAATACGGCTTTGCCCAACTCGGTGCCATTGGTGTATGGAAAAACTATAAGGAGAACAAAGAGAAAGGATTGTCGGGCTACCTGAATGCTCTGAAACTGGGATATACGGCTACGATCGGAGAGATTTATAATGAAGCCGGTATTTCTTTTGATTTTTCCAGTGAAAATATTAATACGCTGATGAATTTCGTACGAAAAGAACTGGAACAGTTACAAATTAAATAAAAGACTGCCAAGTTATTTTGTGGTTTTGATAAAGGGCCTTACTTTTGCATGGATATTAAATGATTGCATTTCAAAATGAAAATTAGAAATATAGCTTTATTGTTGACCGGCGCAGCATTTCTTTCGTCCTGCCAGTATCAGAAATATAATAAAAAGGACAGTCCGGATCCCGGTGCAAAAAGTACCTGGGTTTATGGAGTACACCCTGATTCTTCTGCAAGACAACTGGCACAGACCTACGAACCAAATCCTGATATGGATTTTCGTGTAAATGCTATTTTCAATAAATTATACGGTTCAGATTCCACTGTTGCTGTTCCTGCGAAATAACAGCAGTATCTGAAAATAAAAGATAAGAGACGATGCTATTCACCAGCATCGTCTCTTTGTGTTGAAATGTATCTGAATACTAAAGGTATTTGCTCCCTTCCCTCACCGATAAGGCACTCAGAGGATGCTCTTTGATAAAATCACGCACCCAGTCAGGGTTGGTTTTGGAATATTCCCTCAGCGCCCAGCCTATGGCTTTACGGATAAAAAATTCAGTCGAACTGTTATTATATAAAATACATTCCGACAACACAGCAGTATTGGTCAGATTCTTGTATTTAAGCTGGAAAAGAATAGCACTTCTGGCTTTCCACATATTGTCACTCCGGCTCCATAGTAACATCGCTTCATTCATCTGCTCAGGATAACGCTTACCCATTTCTCCCAACAGATTACCTGCAATGGTATCGACAGTGTCCCACCATGATTTCTGCGTGATCAGATGTTCTATTTTATCCAGATCAGCAAAAGTCAGCTTTGTTTTTGACACCAGCAGTATTTCCATAGCCAGATATTGATATTCCCGTTCAGGGCGTTGCCAGAGATCATTAACCCACTGCCAGTCAATCGCATTGTTTTTTTTACAGCCTGCCAGAACAGCTTTACATAACTGTTGCCTTTCCGGCTTTTTTATTCCCAGAAATGAGAACTGGTTTTTGAGGTAAGCAGTCATAGCCGCCGCATTATCCGTATTCCTGTGGCTCTCAAAGAGCGCTGTAATTTCTGTTGTCATTCTGGTATTATGGTTGTAATTCAGCATTGCCGGCCTTTATCACAAGCAGCAATGCTTCACTGGATAAAGCTTCCATTTCAACATTTTCCTGCAACGACCAGAGTTCAAGCGCATCACCGGTTTCCAGTAACCTTCCCTGAATCTCAAAGGCACCCTGTATGACAAATGCAAACAGGGCCCCATCAGAAAATGAGGGCCGAAGATCATACTCGCCCCGTCCGTCAAACCGTCCCAGGTATACTTTCACACCCTGGTAAGTGCGAAAAGGTAACTCAATCAATTCATTTTTTAAAGACAGGTCAAATTCAACAATTTCAGAAGCAGCATCCTCTCTCCTTACTTTCAAGCCAATTTCAAGCCAGTAAACGGTCTCGGTTTCATACGGATTTGCTATTTGCAGCCTGGTGCCATTACCCTCCTCTGCCAAAGCCATTCCCGGAGAGATGTAAAAAGGTAACTGATTATTTCTGACACATTCCAATCCGCCTGCAACAGGAATGAGTATCACACAAACATTCTCTCCACCTTCAGTCACAATCGTATCGGACGCGTTCAACCTTATTTCATTAAAAAACTGCAGTCTGCCCCGAACAGGGCTCCCGGCGGTATCTTCAGCATTATTGATTACACAGGCCCTTTGTTCCCTTTGTGTTTTCCTGTTATTTAATAAAATACGTGCTTCTGACTTACACTGCATCTGTTTTAGCTTTCTACAACACCATTCCATTGCAACTCATACCCTTCAGTGATAGTACCATCCACCACAGACATATTCGTCGCGATACCATCCCGGAAAACCGAATCGAGGGAATTTGATGTATCTGCCTGTCCGTGAACCGCATAAACACCCTGAGCATATACCACTTTACTTACCGGTTCCGGAAAGGCAATTTGTGTAATTTTCAATGATTTCCCTTTGCTGTCAAAAATATGCACATGAATATGAGGGGCTCTTCCCCGGTACCATCCCGGATAAATACTTTTAAAAGTCACCAACCCGTTCTGATCTGTCGTTTGCCTTCCTCTCAGAAAATGTACCGATGTAAAATTAGCCGATTGCATACCTGTTCCTCCATATTCAGAATAATTACCACCGGCATCACAATGCCAGATATCAACCAGGGCACCCTCCAGAGGATTACAGTTTTTTCCGGCATCAAGAACATTGATCTTAATCGTGAGCGTAGTGCCCTCCCTGTCTCCTGTTATATCTGCAACCATTAATTCCTCAGGCTTTTTAGTGGGAAACGGACCGGCCGTTTCGTCTGAAGATACCACACAATCGCCGCTGGCAGTTGTACCCGCTTCATCTGAACCCACGTTGTCGGACGGAACGGCATCAGCCTTACAATTGGTTACTGCATTTCCAAAGGCAAATAAACCCAGTACTGAAAACCCTTGTGCCAGAAATTCTTTTCGTTCCATACTTACCAGTTGGTTAATACTTTTAATGTTACGTTTTGAAGCCTTTATTTGTACTGTACGCCAATCTGTATCTCATTGTGCCATACAATACTCCAAAACTTTAAAGTCCGTCACAGGTTAATCAACAACAGGTCATCATGGCAGGGACCTCTCAGTGATAACCAATCATTTCAGAATTTCCAGTAGCTTCTTAAAGGCTGCATCAGGGCTAACGCCTTCATAAAGAATCTGATAAACGGTTTCAGTAACAGGCATCTCTACCTGATATTGTTCATTCATTAAACAGATACTCCGGGCTGCGTAATATCCTTCGGCGATCATATTCATCTGCAACTGCGCCGCCTGAACACTGTACCCTCTGCCGATCATATTTCCGAATAACCGGTTACGGCTGAACTGCGAATACGCAGTTACTAGTAAATCACCCAGATAGGCCGATCCGTTCATATCCCGTTCCCGAGGATCTGCAGCTGTCACAAACCTTCTGATTTCCTGCATAGCATTGGAGACCAGAACAGCCTGGAGATTATCTCCGTAGCCCAATCCATGCGAAATCCCGACAGCCAGCGCTACTATGTTTTTCATCACAGCCGCATATTCAACTCCATAAAGATCCTTGATGGGATTAGCTTTTACAAACCGGCAGCTCAGCATTTCAGAAAACGCCTCCGCCATTTCGTTTGAGTCAGAAGCAATAGACAGATAAGATTGTTTTTCAAGCGCAACTTCCTCAGCATGGCACGGGCCGGCTATTACACACATATTTTCGTAGGGTACGGCGAAAGTCTCATGCATCCAGTCGGTAATCAGCATATTCTGATCAGGTACCATACCTTTAATCGCAGAAATAATTCTTTTACCCTGCATATCGGCAGTCGTTAACGTCCGCAGAGGTTCCTGAATAAAAGCTGCCGGAATCACCAGTATAATGTCATCGGCTTTTTTTACAGCATCTTTTATTTTTTCACAAGGTCTGACTTTACCTACCGGAATTACCACATCGCTCAGGTAACTGGGGTTATGATGGTACTTCCTGATATGATCAATATCTTTCTGGTCTCTCAACCACCATGATATCTGTATATGCTGATGTTCACACAATATTTTTACCAGTGCAGTCGCCCAGCTCCCCCCTCCGATCACCGCTACTTTTTTCTTTTCAGATTTATTCATCTCGATTGTATTACGCAGGAATTTTACATTCATTATTTCCTGTTTCGTCGGTTACTTAGTAAATTTCATAAAATAATTGAAGATAATCTTTGAAATTCCTCAATTTTACATTTGATTGTGTAATATTCTGAAAATAAAGTTCATCACCTAACCTGTATTATCCAAATGAGCAAATTTGATGATTTATTAGCCACCTATCATGCAGAGGCTAAAAAAATTGGCGTTTCGGTCGATTCCGATTTACTGGCAAAAGTAACAAAAGGTTTAGGCCCTTCAATCTATAATGCCGACTCCGGAAAAGTAGCTTCTTCTGATAAAGCAGAACTGGAGCGTGTGAAAGAAAATTTCATTAAGAAAAAGCTTGGTATCACGGATGATAAAAAAGCAGATGCGCTGATCAGTGAGGTTGTTGATACATTTGGCAGTTCCAATACAAACAAGCATCGTCCGTTGTTTTATTATCTTATTGTGAAAAAGGCAGGTAAAGAATCTATATATAATTAAAAGCAACAAAAATCCTTGTGGCAATGCCACAAGGATTTCATCATCTTAACCTAAACTAAATCGAATTAATACATATTATCAACGCACTAATTCTTCTTTTCATTTGATTTATCTGTGTCTTTTTTTCCAACTTTTGCGGCATCAGTAATAGCATCTCCTTCATTCAGCCTTTTAGAGACAGCAGAAAACGGTCCGGATATTACGTTTTGTCCTTCTGTCAGGCCCGATTTAATTTCTATATTTTCAAAATCACTGATTCCCGTAGTCACTGCCTGAAGTTTAGCTTTGCCTTCCTCTTCAATAAATACCACTTCTTTTACCGGTTCCGGTGATTTCCCCTTTGCTTTTTCACTATCAGCAGCCGTGTTTTCTCCCTCAGCAGATTGCCCTTCCGTTTTGTTCTGTACCTGTCCTGTTCTGGTGGTTACAGCGGCAATAGGAACAGCCAGAATATTCTCTTTCCGGTCTGTAATAATATCTACAGAAGCTGTCATCCCCGGCTTAAACGGATAAGATTTTCTTCCCATACTCTCCATCAGATCAAGAAATGACTCATTCAGAATTTTCACCTTTACTTCAAATTCCGTAACGGCATCAGTGGAAGATGACATGGATGATGTACTGGTGGAAGAAGCAAGACCATTGGCAGTATTTGCAATTTCCCTTACAACCCCCTTAAATTTCCTTCCTGAACCAGAATAGGCATCAATATCAATTTCGGCTGTATCGCCCAGGCTTACCCTTACGATATCATTTTCATTCACATTTACCCGAACTTCCATGTTAGCCAGATTTGCAATGCGCATCAACTCTGTTCCGGCCATCTGGGAGGTTCCTACTACCCGCTCCCCGGCTTCCACATTCAAAAGCGAAATGATACCGCTCACTGGGGCAAAAATGGTCGTTTTACGCAGGTTCTCAGCAGCATCCAGCATACTTGCTTCCGCACTTTTGATATTGTAATCAGCAGCCTTGATATTGGCTTTGGCTGCATCCACATCTTGTCTGGCTACCTGATAATCAGCATTGATCTGTTCAAAATCCGATTCAGAAATAACCTTATCCTCAAACAGTTTTTTATTCCGGTCATAATTGGCTTTAGCTCTGATCAGACGGGATTCGGCTTGCGCCAATGCAGCTCTTGACTGTTCCAGCCCCGCTTTATTGGCATTTACGGTAGCTTCCGCCCTTGCCATTTGTGAAGCGTAATTATCAGGCCTGATTTTAAGTAGCAGCTGACCTTTAATTACAGAATCTCCTTCTGCTACATATAATCCGATAATTTCGCCGGACACATCCGGACTTAATTTTACTTCTACTTCTGGCTGCACCCGACCGGATGCTGTAACACGCTCAACGATAGAAGTGCGTTTGACCTTTGCAAAATCAACCTCCATCGGCTTTGCCTGTCCGATCCATCCGAATTGCTTGCCGGCAAATATCCCGATAGCGAGGACAACTACCACACCACCGAGAATCCACCAGGTTCTGTTTGAAGATTTACGCGCCATATGCTTAAGTAAAGTTTATTATGAAATGCTTGTTTACGATATAGTCTGAATTAATCAATACTAAGAGGTCTGGCCATATAAAAGTCCAGTATCTTGGTTCTGAAAATGTAATCATATTTTGTCTGCACCAGGTTAGCCCGCGCCTGGTCCAGGTTAGCTTTGGCTATATTATATTCAGCAGAATTAATGGCACCTACATTAAAACGGCTTTCCGCCACTCTGAAAGTTTCTTCCAACGCCCTTACCTGATTAGCAGTAGCCGAATATCTTTTCGCAGCATTGGACATAGCAATATAAGCCTGTTCGACATTTTGTCTGATCTGCTGAAGTGCAAGCTCACCCTGATATTGTGTATTCAGATGATTAATCCTTGCCGAGTTCACCTGATACTTTGCCTGAAAGGCATTAAAAATAGGTATACGCAAGCTCAGGTTAAATGAGGGGTTACGGTTATAATTCAGCTGGTCAAAGTAACCGAAATGCTGATTAGCGCCGTTAGGGGTAGTCACAATGCTGTAAATAGGTACTCTTGTATCCCCTACTAAAACATACTGATTTGGAGAAGGCACTTCAATAGTGGTAGATCCGGAGCCGTCACCAATAAACCGCTCTTTGGGAGCTACACTTGAAAAGCTGGTACCAATACTACCTGATAACGTAAGCGACGGAAGATAAGCCGACCGCGCAATATCAATTCCCTTTGCCGCAGCCTGAATTTTCAGCTCAGCGGCCTTCATCTGCGGAAGATTACTGACAGCAGAGTTGAAAACTTCATCTACCGATGCATCATATAGCTGAAGGGTAGGATCAGCCAGCGTAATCGTAACCACCTCAACCGGCTCACCACCTATTACATTCATAAGCTGTTTAAGGCTAAGTTTAGAGGACTCCAGATTATTCTGCGCATTAACCAGAGAAAGTTCATCATTAGCGAGTTGCGATTTCAGATCAAAAAGATTACTCTCGGCAAGGCTGCCCGCTTCCACCAGCTTTGCCGTTCTTTCAAGCTGGTACTGCGTAGCTTCTATCTGCCTTTCGGCCACAGTAATCAGTTCCTGATTATTCAGAATCTGCAGATAGGCCAGTGCCACATTCAGCATAACATCGTTTCTGGCGGCTTCAAGATCCTTTTCAGAGGCATTTTGGGTAAGCTGATTCTGCTTTACTGTGTTTTGCAGCGCACCTCCGTTAAACAGGGTTACCCCTGCCGACAAACTATAATTGTTAAAAGAAACGTTCTGCTGTACAAACTGGTTAGTAAAAGGATCAATATTCCGTCCGAAACTAAATCCCTGTGAAGCGGAGAAATTCAGGCTTGGCCAGCGTCTCCATTTTGCCTGCTCCAGATCACTGGTACTTAATTCATACTGTAACCCTGACTGCTTAAGCTGCGGATTGTTCTTTAACGCTATGCCGATCGCAGCTTCGAGTGTCAGTTTCCCTCCCGGCAACTGATTAAGTGATTCCTGAACAGTCACTTGTGCCTGGGCCGAAATAATACTGAAAAGCAGACAGATCATTGCTGACTGAAGTATAACAGATTTAAATATTCTCATAGTGTCCGGAATTTTCATCCTCAATATTACAAACTGGCGAGCATATTCTTTGCATGATTTTGTACAGGCGGTCGAATCAGCGGTAGGAATTACGCAAAAGAAATGATTAATATCCGATCAATTTACCAAATATCAAAATTGTCGCCTCTGAATCTGCCGGGAAGACACTTCTGTTCAGGTCGAACAATATGGCAGTTTCGTCGGTATTTTCTGCCAGTACATCTATTGAAACACGTCTTTATTCACCACGCATTAAACATTAAGTCAAAGATTCCCTCTAAGGTGCATGTAACCGTATCCGTCATTATATAACATTATGAAATTTATCACCTTTATCTTGATTTTTTCTCTCTCTTTCATTGCAGGAACAGGGACTTTGATTGCCCAGTCAGCTACTTATTCTGTTTCTGGAACAGTCATTGATTCAACCGATCAGTCTTCGGTAATCGGTGCTTATATCCGGTTGACTCCTGCGAAAGATACCACCAGGTCCAGTTATGAAGTATCAGATGAAAACGGAAAATTCAGTTTCAGAAGCGTTGCTCCGGGCGAGTACAGGATAACTGTGTCCTATATCAGTTACAAGGATAAAGTCACTACAGTACGTGTACGAAACAGAAATACCGAACTGGGAAATATCTTTATCGCACAAACAGCCCAGCTACTGAAAGAGGTAACGGTTATAGGGCAGGCTATCCAGGCTGTGCAAAAAGGTGATACCACTCAGTATAATGCCAGTGCTTTCAAAACTAACCCTGATGCCACTACTGAAGATCTGATTCAGAAAATGCCCGGGATAGCGATTGAAAACGGGGAAGTAAAGGCTCAGGGAGAAAGTGTAAGACGGGTGCTGGTAGACGGCAAGCCGTTTTTTGGTGATGATCCAAGCCTTGCATTACGTTCGCTACCGGCAGAAGTAGTAGATAAAATTGAGGTATTTGACAGACTGAGTGATCAGGCACAATTTACAGGATTTGATGATGGTAACGCTCAAAAAACGATCAATATCGTCACCAGACCCAATAAAAACACAGGGCAGTTTGGTAAAGTATATGCAGGATACGGGCTGGATGACCGTTACCAGGCCGGAGGTAATCTCAATATTTTCAAAGGAAGCAGACGAATTTCGCTGCTGGGATTAAGCAACAACATTAATCAGCAGAATTTTTCTTCTCAGGATATTCTCGGTGCTACAGGTAGCAGCGGCGGCGGCGGCCGGGGTGGTCGTGGCGGTGGAGGGGGCGGAGGCGGCTCCAATAATTTTATGGTAGGTCAGCAGAACGGAATTACCGGAACCAATGCCTTTGGCCTTAATTATAGCGACAACTGGGGAAAAGATATAGAAGTTACAGGCAGTTATTTCTTCAACCGCTCCGCTAATACCAACGAAGCAATTACCCAGAAAGAGACTTTTCTCACCAATCAGTTTTATGACGAAAACAGATTCACCAACACCCGGAATCTTAACCATCGGTTTAATCTGAGAATGGAATATAAAATGTCAGAGAAAACATCGATGATATTTACACCTCAGTTATCGTTTCAGAACAATCACTCACTAAGTAATACTACCGCCAATACACGCGAAGGCGACGGAACCGATCTCATCAGTACCGTCAACGAACGTAATAACCAATCAAACGGATATAATTTCGGAGGGAATCTGTTATTACGCCACCGTTTTGACAAACCCGGGAGAACCATTTCCTTGAACCTGGGAACTACGGCCAGCGATCAGAACCGGATTTCCACACTGTACGCCCGAAACCTGTATTATACCAATCTGATCACACCAGGAGATACTATTGACCAGTTTTCCAATAATTATTCAGATGGATTACGCCTTTCAGCCAACATAAATTATACCGAACCCATCAGCAAAACCAGTCAGCTGCAGTTTTCGTATAATACTTCTCTCAGCAATAACAATTCGGTAAAGGAAACGTATAATTTCAGTCCTTACGAAAATATTTATAACAGTCTGGATACACTGCTCTCTAATAATTTTGACAACCGGTATCTTACTAACCGCGGGGGCGTTGGTTATCGTTATCGCAAAGACGGCTTCTTTGCTACCATAGACCTGAATTATCAGAATGCGCAGCTTTTCAGTAACCAGGAATTCCCTAGAGTTTCAGACGTACAGACTTCCTTTAATAACTTTTTGCCGGGAGCTATGGTTTCTTACCGGATGAAAAGCGGGAATCAGTTCAGGATGTTTTACAGGAGTTCTACACAGGAACCTTCCGTATCCCAGTTACAGAATGTAATTGATAACAGTAATCCGTTATCTCTTTCAGCCGGGAATCCTAATCTGAAGCAATCCTATACCAATATGGTTAACCTGCGATTTACGTCAACCAATCAGGAAACTTTCTCTAATTTTCAGGGATTTGTCTTTTTATCCAAAACCGATAATGCCATTACCAATTCAACTTACATCGCAGAGGAAACTATTGAACTGGAAGACGGCATCATTCTGGAAAAAGGCGCTCAGCTGACCCGTCCGGTCAACGTCAACGGCAATCTGAATCTGCGTTCACTGGTTACCTATGGTACACCCATTAAACCTGTCAAGCTGAATATCAATTTAACAACAGGGTTTAATTATATACGCACCCCTGGACTGATCAACCTTATTTCGAATATCTCCAACAGTTATGTTTTTAATCAGGGTATTGTGCTAAGCAGTAACATCAGCTCAAATCTTGATTTTGCACTTTCCTATACAGCCAATTACAATATTGTGAGAAACAGTATCCAACCCCAGATGAATAATAATTATTACACGCATGTCGGTACCGGACGGTTAAACTGGATATTCGGCAAAGGGTTCGTATTTTCTACTGATATCAGCAATCAGGCTTACAGAGGTCTGGGAGATGCCTACAATCAGAATTTTGCGCTATGGAATGCCAGTTTTGGAAAAAAATTCCTGAAAAACAATGCCGGAGAGTTGAAACTGACTGTTTTTGATATCCTGAAGCAAAACAACAGCATCAGCCGGACAGTATCAGAAACCAACATTCAGGACATTTCAAGCAGGGTTATTACGCAATATGCCATGCTTACTTTCACCTATACACTTCGCAATTTCGGAAGTGCACAGGCACCACAGCCTACTCCTCAGCGCAGAGGAGACTGGGACGGTCGCGGACCAGGAGGAGGAGGAATGGACCGCCGGGGATTCTGAGGTTGGGAATAGAATTATTTTTTGACATAAGAAAGGGCCGCCTTTAAAGACGGCCCTTTCTTATGCATCAGGCATAAGATTATTTCTTCTCGCTCAATGGGATAATCAATTTCTCGCCTCGTTGCGCATAATCCCTGGTTTTGCCGTTGGCCTGCATAAGCTGTGCTTTGGTGATCCCGTATTTGGAAGCCACCACCCTGAGTACATCCCCGGGCCCTACGGTGTGCACAGCCTGAATTTTAATATTCAACCCGGTTACTCCGGCTTTCAGATCTTTTGTTACATCTTTTATCTCAGGATTCAGCGCTTTCAGTGTTTCCACATTAAGATTATAGCGGCTGGCAATACCGTTAAAAGTTTCTCCGGCCTTCACTGTATGCTTAGAGGCTATCCCCCCGATTGACGCCAGATTCACAGCTGGTTTTGCCGTTTCCGTTTTTTCAGTCTTTTTTTCCTCCCGCACAGGAACAACCGGCTCAGGTATATCCAACGGAACCTCTTCTGCAATAAGTTCACGATCCTCTTCAGGTTCTGAATAGTTAGGCGTCACGTTGGTCAATTCCGCCGCACTGGAAGTATCATTCGTAATATATTCATAGCCGACGTACAGTAAGGCTACCACCAGAAAGACCAGTACGCCAAGGGTAATCATCGGTAAATTAGAAGATTCTTCAGGTTTGACGTTTCTTTTTTTCGGTTTTATTTCATCCATGGTACTTACATTAATTGCGTTTGATGGTGCTAAATAATCTACAAAACTACCAATATAGGGAATCCGGATTTAACGGGACTGGTTTTTTAATTCAGAATTCATTTCAGCGACCTTTTCTTTCAGGCTTTCCTTATAAACTTCCAGCCGCTCCGCCACCTGCTGATCACTTGCTCCGATAATCTGAGCAGCCAGCAAACCGGCGTTCTTAGCTCCGTTCAGGGCAACCGTTGCAACCGGCACCCCTCCGGGCATTTGCAAAATAGAAAGTACAGAGTCCCATCCGTCAATGGAATTACTTGACAACACCGGTACGCCAATCACAGGCAATGTCGTCAGAGAAGCGATCATTCCCGGCAGATGCGCCGCGCCGCCCGCTCCCGCAATAATGACATTCAAACCACGTTCACGGGCAGTTTTTCCGTATTCTACCATTCTTTCAGGTGTACGATGTGCAGAAACAATTTCCATTTCATAAGCAATTTCCAACGCGGCCAAAGCATCTGCTGCTTCCTGCATAATCTTCCTGTCAGAAAGACTACCCATGATAATTCCAACTTTCATATTTTATAAACTCTAAGTAATTACGCTTTATTATGTGAAATGACACGTATTGACTCTCTTACAAACTGTACTTTTCCCTGCAGACTCATCAGGTCATTGTCCATAATCGTCACATGCCCCATTTTTCGGAACGGCCGGGTTTCCGTTTTTCCATATAAAAACGGAAAAACCTGACTGGTAGCAAGAAGCTTATCCATCCCTTCATAAACCGCAGGGCCTGTAAAGCCATCTTCTCCCAGCAAATTGACCATCGCAGCGGGTCCGTAGGCATGCGTATTACCCAACGGTAACCCCAGAATAGCCCGCCAGTGCTGCTCATACTGTGAGGTAACATTTGCCCGGATGGTATGATGCCCGCTGTTATGAGGCCTCGGTGCCACTTCATTAATCAGTATTTTCTTATCTTTTGTCACAAACATTTCTACAGCAAGCAGCCCCACAATCCCTAATAACTCCGCTGTCTTTTTCGCCAGCTGCTGCGCCTGTGCTGTAATATCACTGTCGAGCTGAGCCGGTGCATACAGATACTCCACCAGATTATGCTCAGGATGAAATACCATTTCGACTGTCGGAAATGTAGCCACTTCACCATTTTCACTGCGGGCTACAATAACAGCTATTTCCTTCTCAAAAGGGACTGATTTTTCAAGGACACCCGGAGCATCAAATGCCTTAGCCAGATCAGTCAATGCGTCAATCCTCTGAACCCCTCTTCCATCATAGCCATCTTTCCCCAGTTTATGAAATGCCGGCAGAAAATCAGCGTGTTTACGGACATCTTCACGGTTTTCTGTCAGCACAAAATCGGCTGTAGGTAACTGATTATCTTTATAAAACTGCTTCTGAATGCGTTTATCCTGAATAATCCGGATGACAGAAGGTTGCGGGTATACCTTCACCCCTTCTTTTTCCAAAGCCTCCAGTGCATCAATATTTACTTTTTCAATTTCAATTGTGAGTACATCCAGATTTTTACCGAAGTTGTAAACAGTATCGAAATCCTGCAGTGATCCCTGTTGAAATTTTGTATTAATTTTACTGCAGGGAGCATCTGCTGCAGCATCCAGGACAGCACAATCCAGATTCCAGTCAATAGCAGGTTGCAATAACATTAAGCCCAGCTGCCCGCCTCCCAGAATACCAATACGAGGTGTTAACATAAAGTGTATTTCAAAATATTTATACAAAATTGGCAGAAAAACCCCAAATCATGAAATAAATAATGTTCTTTTCAGAATGACGGAAAATCCTTAAGGCTTCCAAACAGGTTGATCTCTAAATAGTTTTCAAAATTTTTATTCTAAAATTGTTATACTTCTTTTATTTTTCTACCTTTGCCAACCCAAAAATAAGACAATAAAGATTTTTTAGCGCTATAATTTTGATAATGAGATGAAACGTACGTATCAGCCTTCGAATCGCAAGAGAAGAAACAAGCATGGTTTTCGTGAGCGTATGTCAACTGCAAACGGACGCAGAGTTCTTACTTCCCGCCGGAAGAAAGGTCGCTGGAAATTATCCGTTTCTGACGAAAAACGTCACAAACAATAACCAAAAGGGTGTGACGGGCCCATGGGCTCACAGAGGGAATGCCCTGTGTTTGTTAAGTTCCCTGTAGTTAACTTTAGCAAACCATCTTCTTGAAAGAAGCATTCAAAAAAAACGAAAAATTATGTAGCCGGACTGTTATTGACCGGCTCTTCCGGAGAGGTAGTACGTACACACATACGTTCTACCTCTTTCCTTTTCGTGTGCTTTATGCGTTCGATAGCAGCGTACCATCCGCACCTCCCCAGGTACTGTTCAGCGTGCCTAAACGGCAGTTCAAACGTGCAGTATCCAGAAATAAAATAAAAAGGCGTTGCCGCGAAAGCTACCGTAAAAACAAATTGCCTTTACTTGAAATTGAGCCCGGGAAACGTCCGTCCTACGTAGCTTTTCTTTATATTGCAAAAGAAATTGCCGATTACAGCGTTATTGAAAAATCCATGAAACGTTGTATAGAACGCCTTTCAGGAGAAACTAAAACTGAAGATCAGCCTTTCCAATGAGAAAATACCGTAAGTTAATGTGGGGAATCCCCCTGTTAGGCCTGTTGACCTTTTTTTCCTTCCGTACCGATGACCGCCTTTTTGAAATCGCACGGAACCTGGATATTTATGCTACCCTTTTTAAGAAGCTGAATGCCTATTACGTAGACGAGATCAACCCTAATCAGCTTATTAAAACCAGTATCGACGGTATGTTACAGTCGCTGGATCCTTATACGGTTTATTATGGAGAGGATGACATAGAGGACTTCATGACCATGACCACCGGAAAGTACAATGGTATCGGCGCGCTGATCAGTAATCTTGACGGAAAAAATACGGTCGTTATGATCTACAAGGACACCCCCGCTCAAAAAGCGGGCTTACAGATCGGTGATGAAATACTGAAAATTGATGATTTCAGTATTGACGGCAGATCTGACTTTGACCTTACCAAGCTGTTACGCGGCCAGAGCGGCACACCGGTCAATCTGACTATTAAACGATTCGGACAGGATAAACCATTTGTTCAGGCAGTATCCAGAGATGTTGTCAAAATCAATAATGTGTCTTACTATACTTTGCTGAATAATGAAGTAGGGTATATTGATCTGAAAGATTTCACGGGCACGGCTTATAACGATGTCAGAAATGCGTTTCAGAAGCTGAAAGGACAAGGTATGAAGAAAGTGATTATCGACCTTCGCGATAATCCGGGCGGCCTGCTTGACATGGCCATTGATATTTCCAATATTTTCATTCCCAAAGGCCAGGAAATTGTATCCACAAAAGGAAAAGTCAATGAATGGAACAAAGTATACAAGGCGAATAACCCTGCCCTTGATACAGACATTCCGGTTGTTGTCCTGATTAACAACCGAAGTGCTTCTGCTGCCGAAATTGTGTCAGGGGTGATCCAGGATTACGACCGTGGAGTCCTGATAGGGCAACGCACCTTTGGGAAAGGTCTTGTACAAACCACCCTTGATGTTTCCTATAACACCAAAATGAAAGTAACCACAGCCAAATACTATATTCCAAGCGGAAGATGCATTCAGGCTATTGATTATACACACCGGAACGAAGACGGAAGCGTGGGAAAAATCCCCGATTCGCTTATTACAGAATATAAAACCAAAAACGGTCGTCCGGTCTTTGATGGAGGTGGCGTATTACCCGACGTAGAAACGGAAAGAGAAACATACACGCCACTGGCTACCACATTGTTGAGAAAGCGGCTGATTTTCGATTACGCTCTCTTATACAGGTCAGCGCATCCCAGCATCAAGCCTGCAGGTGAATTCAGACTGGAAGAATCTGAGTATACTGCTTTTACCAAATGGCTGGATGATAAGGAATACGACTACACTACACAAACCGAAAAAGACCTGGCAGCACTGGAAGCATCGGCTCAGAAAGAAAAAAGCCTCACCTCCATTGAGTCCAACCTGAAAGACCTTAAAGCTAAACTATATCATACCAAAGACCAGGATCTTGAACTTAATAAAAAAGAAATCAAGAGAGTACTGGAAGCGGAAATAGTCAAGCATTATTACCTTGAAACAGGTTTGCGGGAGGCCTCCATTCAAAACGACCAGGAAATTAATTCAGCACTTGAACTGTTCAGGGATATGAACAGATATCAGGCGTTACTAAAAAAGAAATAATGTTATTACTGAGTCTGGATTCCTCTACCAGAACGTGCTCCGTAGCGCTTCATCTGGATCATGAACTGATTTTATCCTATGAATTAAATACCGACCGTTCTTCGGCCGCTATGCTTACACCCCTCATTGAAGCTGCCTTAAAGCATACCGGTTACCACATAGCGGATCTTGACGCAGTAGCTATTGCCATGGGCCCTGGATCCTATACGGGGCTGAGAGTGGGGGTCGCTACAGCTAAAGGCTTGTGTTATACTGCTGAAAAGCCCTTAATTGCGATAAATACGCTTGAAGCGATGGCCAAACAAGTGAATACCCTTACCGGCTCAAAGCTTATTTGCCCCATGCTGGATGCACGACGCATGGAAGTATACTGCAGTATCTTCGATGCATCACTGAATGTAATACTTCCCACACGTGCGGAAATTATTACCGAAACCTCCTTTCAGGATATACTGCAGGATCAGGCTGTTGTATTTGTCGGTGAGGGAGCCCACAAATGCAAATCCGTGTTGGGAAACCATCCTAATTCAACTTTTGTTGATACAGTAATTAAACCATCTGCACGGACAGTTGGTGAACTCGCTTCAATCGAATTCGAAAAGGGTAATTTTGCAGATCTGGTGAGTTTTGAACCATTTTATCTGAAAGAGTTTGTATCAACCAAAAACAGGGAAAAAGCAAAAGTTTAGGTATGGAGACAGAAGAAATTGTCAATCGCGTTGCGTCAAGTGGTCTGATTACGTTTGACCTGGAAGAATATTATCATCCGGGAGAACGCATTTTTTATGATCTCAAAGATAATTTGTTCCAGGGAGTAATTTTGCGTGAAAAAGATTTCAGGGAATTTCTGAAAACAAACGACTGGAGCATTTATAAGGGTAAAAATGTTGCCATAGGCTGCACAGAAGATGCTATTCTGCCTACCTGGGCATATATGCTGTTAACCCTTAAATTGACACCTTTTGCCCATACAATTGTTTTTGGCAATTTAACCGAACTTGAAAATAAACTGTTTTACGATGCTTTAGCGGCAGTAAAACCTGAAGAGTATCGCGATAAAAAAGTGGTGGTTAAAGGGTGCAGCAAAGTTCCGGTTCCGCCGTCGGCATATATAGAAATAACCCGCCTGCTACAACCGGTTGTGCAAAGTCTTATGTTTGGAGAGCCCTGTAGTACGGTCCCCCTTTACAAGAAGCCCAGGTAACAGGTGCTTAACAGGATATCAGGCTTTTCAGGGATTTCATGTCTTTAATTCTTAGTTTTTCAAAAATTCTATCCCGGTAAAGTCCTACTGCGCTGGTGTGGATATTCATAATCCGGGCAATGACCTCATCTTTCCGATTTCGTGATAAGTGAGTAAAAATTTCAAACTCCTTCTCATCGAGCAACTCGAAACGTCTCGGATCAAATTCTGCCCCTTTTTTGGGTGATTCAGTAGATAATAAATCCTCGACCAGTAACTCCATCATTTCACGGGAAATAAATCTTTTACCCTTCTTAAGATATTCAACAGCATCTTTTACCTCACTCTGGACCTCATTTAGTATACAAAATCCCCATGCACTACCACTAACAAGGTGCCTTTTAATAAACAAATACTCCAGAGATGGCAGAATCAACAGAATAGGTATGCTCCCGGCCGCTTTAATTTCCCGGAACAAACTGGAGATATTCAATTCATTTAGTTGGAGATTCAAAGCAATAAGATCATATTTTTTATGAAAAAGTAGTTTCCCGGCTTCAGAAAGCTTTGCCACCTCTGTTACTTCTATATGATTTATTTTAGCGATATCTTCTCTGAAGAGTTTAGCAAAATTTACTTCATCATTAATCAGTAAACACTTATTTACACTATTCTCTGCGTCCATTTCAATAAAGGAGTAAATTACATTCACACAATGACAAACAAACAACAATATTAATGATTTAATATTGAAATAAGTGTAATAGCATTTTTACTATAATGTAAATTATATTCTACAATAAAATTTTATTATATTTAAATTTTTAAAGCTATCTTGCCCCTAAATTTAAATAATCCTCAAAATTACTCTAAGTAAAATTTTTATGAACAAAATTCTTATCATTGAGAATCACGAGATTACCCGTTATGGTATTCGGCTGACATTAACTGAGATGTTAGGGCACACTACAATTACCGAAGCTTCCACACTGGAAGAAAGTCTAAAAATAATGCAATCAGATAAGTTCGATCTGATTATGTTGGATATTGACATTCCGGGTGGAAATTCAAGCAGCATGATTGATCAGATCAAGCTCAAACAGAATAGCGCGAAAATTCTAATCTTCACCGGTTGTAACGAAGATTTGTATGCTTTAAGTTATTTACAGGCGGGTGCAGACGGCTTTATATCAAAGAGCGCCACCAAAGTGCAGTTCCGGAAAGCATTTACCACATTGATCACTACAGGAAGATTTATCAGTGACAATCTTCGTGATAAGTTTATCAACGAACATTTATTACCTGGTGTACGCCGCAATAAAACGATTAAACTCTCCAGACGTGAAACTGAAATTATGCATCTCTTAACACAGGGCAAAAGCACAAGTCAGATCGCCAGAGAGCTTCAGCTCAGAAACTCAACAGTCAGCACTTTTAAATCAAGGATCTTTGAGAAATTACAGGTTGACAATCTGATAGATCTGATCAAGAAAACGTCTACAATTCAATTTTAGAATATTCAGAGGAGATGCCCTTTATCCATAAGGGTATCTCCTTTCATTAAATCATCATCTTAAAACCTTCACCATGCAGGTTGATGATCTGAACAGAAGGATCTTCCCTGAGATATTTTCTTAACTTACTCAGATAAACGTCCATACTGCGGGCATTAAAGTAAGAGTCATCCCCCCAGATCATTTTAAGAGCATAGCTCCGGCTGATAGGCTGATTAAAATTCTGGCAGAATAACTTCAGCAAACCAGCTTCTTTACTTGTCAGTTTTATGCTTTCGTTCCGGTACTTAAGTAAATGATGGTCTGCATCATAAGTATAAATGCCAAAATTATAAACAGAAGGTTCAGAACCAGCAGCATGGGGTTTCTTCTGATACCTCCTCAATATTGCTTCAATTCTAAGCAGTAATTCTTCCCGTTCAAAAGGTTTTGTAATATAATCATCAGCGCCCATCCGGAATCCCTGCAGCGTATCTTCTTTCAATGAACGGGCTGTAAGAAAAATCACCGGCACATCCTTTCCACTCATCCGGACCTCCTTTACCAGGGAAAATCCATCCATTTTGGGCATCATCACATCAAATATGCATAAATCATAATCCTTCCTTACAAACTCCTCCCACCCCTGCTGTCCGTCCACGGCAAGATCTGTATGATAGCCTTTAGCATTCAGATATTCTTTTAGCAGCATCCCCAGATTAGGATCATCTTCGACAAGTAGTACTTCCGGCATGAAATTATGAATTTGTATTTTGAGGTAACCAGAGGGTAAATATACTACCTTCTCCGGTTTTACTGCTTACATTGATCTTTCCTTTATGGAGGTTAACCATTTCTTTAACATAACTCAATCCGAGCCCGAAACCTTTTACATCGTGAAGATTACCTGTCGGAACGCGGTAAAATTTTTCGAATATCCTGTTCTGCTGCTCTTTGTTCATTCCCAGACCACGGTCTTCCACAACAAGCTGGAAGCCACCATCCGTATTAGCAGTAGCTATTTTAAGATAAAGCCGGCCGGGAGAGTACTTGATGGCATTATCTACGAGATTCCTGATAATGCCGGATAAATGAACCTCATCGGCCTTCACCAATTCATTGCCGGCATCAAATTCAAGGATTACTTCTCCATTACGCTGCTCTATCATTACGGCAAAACTATCGAGTACCTTCACCAGTACATCATGAACGTTAACCTCTGTAAGTTTCAGTTTGACTTCCCCCCTATCGATAAGTGCTGTTTCCAGTACTTTTTCCACATGCCGTCCTAACCTTTTATTCTCTTCCCTGATAATATCCACATAACGGGATGACGTTGCCGGGCCCTGCGCAGCATCATGATGCACCGCTATCGATTCCTTCGCCATATCTGCTGCCAGCGCAATCGTAGAAATAGGAGTTTTAAACTCGTGTGTCATGTTATTAATGAAATCATTCTTCATTTCAGAAAGCTTTTTCTGTCTTAGAATGGTCGCAATAGCAATATAAAATATAAGGAGAACAGCAAGTACCATCAACCCTGAACCAAGCAGCAGGGCGGTCATTGTTCCAAAAACAAACTGATTTTTCCCGGGGAAATAAACATAAAGCTGATTAAATGAACCCATTGCTTCATTAGGAAACAATACCGTCTTATAAGCGTTTTCGTCCCATTCTGAAGGTGCTAGCTGAACAGTTGTAAACAATACCTGCTGGTTGAGGTCTCCCCTCACCGTAAATTCATACGGTAATCTGATCCCATTCTGCTGAAACTCCCGCTTAAGCATCGAATCAAGCAAAAAACGGTTCACCCTTTCCTGAATGGGCCTTTTGGTATAAATCAGATCCTTCATTACTTCTTTGAGGACTTCTGCCCGACTGTCATTAATCCCTGTCTCTTTTTCCTCAGAAGCAACTGTAGCTTTTAAATCAGCCGGCTGTTTTGCAATCTGTTTTCTCAGATCATCCTTATCCATTCCTTTCAAAGTCTGCCGCATGGTATCTGCAGACTTTATAGCTTTTCTGGCCACAGATGGCTCTGATTGCCCGAAGAAAAAATCCAGTTGAAGATCATCCTGCATTCTTCGGCTCATGAACTCATCAATTCCGGCCATACCAGCCTGCTGTGCCTGAAAAAATTCTTCAATAATCCGTGCATGATAATCAGTAATCCTGCTGAGGTTCGGACTCAAAACATCCGAATTGAAGTTATCCTCATTTCTGGGCAGCACTGCCGCAGAAGGTATCGTAAGTGATTTCAGCGTATCCGGTCGCCGCTGCCCGGCAGTTTCATTTCTGGCGGTTTGCTGTGATTTTTTACTATGCAGCTTGTCGTTACGTTGCATCATGGTCATCCTTTGCAACTTGGAACGTTGCTGTTCCATTTCAATCCTTTGCTGAAGGAGGTAAATCATCTCTTCCTTTTCGAGCCTGTGCACTACAGCCTGAACCGACTCAGCAACACGCAGGTTAAACTGATCATTCCTGACCGCTACAGCTTCTCTGATGACATACCACTGAAAACCGATAAAGCCCAGCATTGCCAGGCACATCAAAATTACTAAGAAACGAATTTTTCTTCTGGTCATAAATACTTCATACAGACATGCAACATTCTGTTAAGCCGGAACATCTTTTAACCGGACTCACTACCAAATTTACATCTTAGCAGCCTAGCGGGCAGCTATTTAACAAACTTTAACACTAAACAATATATATAACGACCATGAAATCAGTCTTTTTCTCCATGCTTATATTTATGGCCCCGGCAGTGCGCGCACAAACCGGTCAGGATACCATCGATCCGGCAATCCATCATGAAACAGTGACCATTATTGTCAATGAAATCAAAGATGGCAGCAATTTGCAGAACACCAAGACTTATCGTTTGCCAGATGAAAGATTTTCGTCCAAAAACGATCTGATTAACCACCTGATGGATTCCGTTAATCTGGACCAGCACAAGGACCGCCGTGTTACAATCATTTCAGACGGGGCAGGATATAAGGAAAACAAAATGAAAAACCTATGGGTATATCATGATTTCCGGAAAATACAATCCAATGTGGATAGTATACTCGCCCGGATTGATCACGACATTATCACTCCCGGCGCATCACAGTTTGAATATCATATACGCCCGCATATCAAGGCGGGTATGAAGAATCTGAATGAAAGCACCCGGCAATCTTTTGACTACTTTAAAGATACTTTCCCGAAAGACGCTTTCTCGCCATCTACAATCCAGATGCTGGAAGTATACCCCAATAATCCGGCGAATGGTTCCCTTAATATTAAATTCAAAGCACCGCAAAAAGGGAATGTCAGTATTGTCCTTACCGATCCTCAGGGGAATGAAATCGGGCATGAAAAGCTGAAAGATTTTCAGGGAGATTACATGGGACAAATTACCCTCAGGAAGAAACTTACAGGAACCATATTTGTCAATGTTACACAAAATAACGACGGTGCAGTAAAGCGGGTTGTATTAAAATAAGTATATTTTCGTCTCGCCAATCATACCTGATATCATTTGGTTCATCTGCCTTTGATATCAGGTATTATTATATTTAATGCAGTCTGAACTTCAACAAAAAGGCAATAATAAAGACCCGATATGAGATGGAATAATTCCAAATGCATATTTCTTTTAAAAATTTAATTCAAAAATTACGACCCGATCAGTTAAGTATTCTAACTTTGTAGCCTTTTTAAATTCCTAAGGTTATTTTCAACTCATTAAATCATGCTAAATTTAGTACTATTCGGACCTCCGGGAGCAGGCAAAGGAACACAAAGTGAAAAAATCATTGAAAAATACAACCTTGTTCATTTGTCCACCGGAGATTTACTACGTTCTGAAATTAAAGCCGGCACCGAGCTGGGATTAAAAGCCAAAACACTGATGGATCAGGGAATCCTTGTTCCTGATGAAGTGGTGATCGGTATGATTGAAAATAAACTAAAGGAAAACACCAATGCTGCCGGTTTTATTTTTGACGGATTCCCCCGTACGGTTAAGCAGGCAGAAGCACTTGATGCATTACTTCAGGCATATAATGAAAGTATTACTGTGATGGTAGCACTGGAAGTCAATGATGAAGAGTTAGTAAAAAGACTGTTACTGAGAGGACAAACTTCAGGCCGTTCTGATGATCAGAATGAAGATCTGATAGCCAAGAGAATCCAGGAATATAATAGCAAAACCACCCCGGTGGCAGAATACTACCGCGGACAAAATAAATATGCAGGTATTCAGGGTATCGGAGCCATAGAGGACATTTTCCTGTCTGTTTGTTCCGCTATCAATAATGCCTGATCACTTATACTGTATTTCCAAATAAACGAATGGCTTCTTCCAATTTTATCGACTACGTCAAAATAAACGCACGTTCAGGTGCAGGCGGAGCGGGTTCTGTCCACTTCAGACGTGAAAAACATGTAGATAAAGGAGGGCCTGATGGCGGAGACGGAGGACGGGGAGGCCATGTTATTCTCCGGGGTAATGCACAACTCTGGACTTTACTTCACCTGAAATATACCAAACACGTCAAAGCACAGCCAGGAAAAGGTGGTGAAGGCGGAAGAAGAAAAGGCGCTCAGGGAGACGATATTATCCTTGAGGTACCTTTGGGTACCGTTGCAAAACATGGCGAAACCGGCGAGCAACTGCTGGAAATCAGTGAAGACGGCCAGGAAATGATTCTTTTGCAAGGCGGAAGAGGTGGTTTGGGAAATGATCATTATAAATCATCAACGAATCAGACCCCACATCAGGCTCAACCCGGAGAACCAGGCCTTGAAGCGTGGGTAGTGCTGGAATTAAAATTACTGGCAGACGTAGGCCTTGTGGGCTTTCCTAATGCCGGGAAATCCACTTTACTTTCTGTAGTCTCTGCTGCCAAACCCGAAATTGCTGATTACCCCTTTACTACCCTCGTACCTAATCTCGGCGTTGTGGCCTACCGTGACCATAAGTCTTTCGTAATGGCTGATATTCCGGGCATTATTGAAGGAGCTTCCCAGGGGAAAGGACTCGGATTACGTTTTTTAAGACATATAGAGCGTAATTCCGTTTTATTGTTCCTGATACCGGCCAACAGCGAATCTATTCTGGATGAATACAATACCCTGCTCAATGAACTTCGTCTGTACAACCCTGAATTACTGGATAAACAAAGAATTGTTGCCATTTCAAAAGTTGATATTCTGTCAGAAGAAGAAAGAAAAACGCTGAAATCTGATCTTCCCGATGGAATTACTCCTCTTTTCATTTCTTCTGTAAGTCAGGAAGGAATTGAAGCATTAAAAGACCAGATATGGCGTACCATTAACGCCTGACAACCGCTTAATAAGTTTAAATACTTTTCACTTGCGGGTGTCACCAATGTTCCTCTATCTTTAAGACTTATAATTTTACTGATTAGCACATGAAATTTTGCGTTCACTTAATTTTAATCTGCTTTTTATATTGCGGGAATTACACCCGGGCCTTTGCCGAAATAAGCATTTCATATCCACTCGAACGAACTGTTTTTCAACGGGATAAAAATAATTCAGCCCGAATTACCATTAGCGGCAATTTTACAGATCCTACCGATCGTATCGAAGTTCAGCTAAGGGCTCTTCAGGGAAGTGGCAATACCAGTGACTGGATGACCATACAGCAAAATCCGCAGGGTGGCTTTTTCCAGGGCAACATCAGCTGGTCCGGCGGATGGTACGAAATGGAAGTCAGAGGCTGGTTTCAGAACAACCATGTCGGAAGTGCCTACCTTTCCAGAGTAGGGATTGGTGAAGTTTTTATCATTGCAGGACAATCCAACGCACAAGGACTATATGGCCACGAGGCGCCGCAACCCGGTGATGACCGGGTGAACTGTGTTAATGAATTTAATGTGGTCATGAGCTACAATGAGTTATCCCAACCCCGGTTTTCACATTTAGACCAGAATTCGACTATTGGCCCGAGAGGACAATCAGCATGGTATTGGGGCAGATTGGGCGAAATGATTTGTCAGCGATTCAACGTGCCGGTATTATTTTATAATGCAGGCTGGGAAGGTACCACTTCCAATAACTGGAAAGAAAGTACTACCGGTAATACAAAAAGCACCTATGTTGATGCCTGGTATCAGGACAGGATGCCTTATGGTAATATGATGGCCATCTTCAATTCATATCTGCCGGTAACCGGTGTAAGAGGTGTACTCTGGCATCAGGGGGAGGCCGATAACCGGTTCGGAACCTCTGCCCAGGCCTATGCCGGCAACCTGCGCGCTGTAATAGATAAAAGCCGTCAGGACTCAGGTTATAACCTTTCATGGATGGTGGCCCGTGCTTCTTATGACCAGGACAGAGGCGGGAAAGCCCAACGGGTAATAGACGGACAGAATCAGGTTATCATGAATGTCTCAAATGTATTTTACGGACCCGAAACTGATGGTATTCAACCTGTAAGAAGGGATGGAGTACATTTCCATGGCAATGGCCATTACGAGGCCGCGGACGCATGGAATAATGCACTTAATGATGATTTTTTTCAAAGATCAGAGCCCGTAAGTGCGCTTGATATGCCTTCCATTACCGTCAATTGCGCCGGAAATAACCAGCTCACCCTAACCGTTCATGATGATGTACGCTCCGTTAACTGGACTAACGGAACCAATAACCGGTCTGTTACTGTAGGTGGCGGGAATTATAAGGCAAAGATCACCAATCATTCAGGCAAAATTATATACTCTCCGGAGATCAGGGTTCCCTCACAGGTCCAGCCCGCAACGCCTACCATCAGACTGGAAGGCAGCAATCCGATTTGCGTAGGCAATGAAGCCACCCTTATAGCAGATAATGTTGCAGAAGCGCAGTGGAATACAGGATTCACAGGTAACAGAATGACCATTTCTGAGGCAGGAGAGTTTCAGGTAAAAGTCAAAAATACCTATGGTTGTGAAGCACAGTCCAATGTTATCAGCGTGGGAGTCATTAACAGCCCCTTACCTTCTGTTCCTTCCATTGCAGTGGAAGGGCCAACCACTTTTTGTGATGGGGGCGTAGTAGCGCTAACCTCCAGCTCACAGGTCAACAGTATCTGGTCAAACGGTTCCGGAGAGAAAACCCTGATGGTGAACCATTCAGGTATATTTTCCGTAAAAGCTATTGATAATGCCGGCTGTTATTCTGCTTTTTCCGAACCTGTTTCTGTGACGGTTCATCCTATTCCCGCAAGGCCCTCCGTTGCAATTGACGGTTCTACCACTTTTTGTGAAGGGGGAAATGTAAAGCTAACATCCAGTTATGAACAGGGAAATACCTGGAATAACGGCAATAATAACCGGGACATTACCATTGCAAACAGCGGAATCTTCATGGTAACTTACAGAGATCAGAACGGATGCGAATCTTCCTCAGACAATATTGCGGTTACTGTCCATCCTTTACCAGCGGCCCCTCAGGTGACAGCTTTGCGTCCGGTTGAATTCTGTGACAGAGATTACACCTTGCTGCAATCCAATGAACAGCATTCTTATCAATGGAATAACGGCAATCCGAACCGGGAAGTAGAAATACGTACCACAGGTGATTATTTCCTTACCACCACCGATCATAACGGATGTACATCAAGGCCATCTGAAATTATGACGGTAAAAGTAAATCCGCTACCGCAGACACCCGTCATTACTGCTGACAGATCTACCACGATCTGTGAAAATGAATTTGTCACACTCTCTTCTACTGAAGAAAACCGCTATATATGGAATAACGGTGCCCAATCGGTTTCAATCCGGACCAACCAGGCAGGCAATTACTATGTTCAGACCATCAACAATTTCAATTGCACCTCCGACCCATCCAATCATCTGTTTGTCAATACCTTACCACTTCCTGATGTGCCTCAGTTAAGTATTTTGGGGCCAACCGACTTCTGCTTTGGGGAAACCTTGCCCCTCACCGCAACAGCGAGTGGTGGTCTTTTCTGGAATACCGGCGAAGTTTCTGACACAATTTATGTAACCGAAACCGGAAAATACACAGTAAAAACACTGGCTGAAAACGGATGTTATTCATATGACACCGATACCCTGACCATACTGGCCAGACCTGTTCCTGCCAAACCTGTTATTCAGCAGAGTGGTACTTTTACGATTGAAGCTGTTGTATCCATCAGGGAAGGTGATTTCGCATGGCATCGTGACCAGACGCTCATAAACGGAGAGTCCGATATACTACTTAAAGCCAGACAGACCGGATCTTACACAGTAAGACAGAGTATAAAGTATACCGAAGCCCTGACTTGCTTTTCAGAGGTATCTGACCCCTATCTTTACTTACTGGCAGATACTGGCAATGGCTTAAGTGTATTTCCTAATCCCAGCTATAACGGCAAATACATAGTAGAAACCCTGGATGATTATCCGGATGCCGTTATCAGTATATATGATCTGAACGGAAACATGATTCTGCAAACGAAAAATGTCAATACAAAAGAACAGTTTCTGCTGGAAGTAAGCAGATTCCCGGCCGGTTCATATATCCTGAAATTGCAATATTTATCTGCAATTTCCACTCAGAAGATTGTATTGATTCATTAGCCGAATAATTATTAACCAAGGATTCCGTTCTGATAAAATACAAATTGTTTGTGCAAAGAAATAAACTTGTAATTTTGCCATATTATAACTTAGCATATTAGCAATGCACCAATTACTACGCCATTCAGTCTTAATATTTCTACTATTGTTTACGATTGCAACCCATGCAGTCTATTCGCAAATAAAAGTTACCTCTCCTGCAGTACGCTCCGTTTACCAGCGTGAAACCGGAGGGCAAACCAATGTACCGATCTCCGGCTATTTCACTGCACCGGTTAATAAAGTGGAAGTAAGGGCAATTCCGGTAATTGCCGGCCAGGGACAAGGTACCGACTGGACCACCCTTCAGGACAATCCTACAGGAGGTGTTTTCAGCGGTTCTCTCCGATTATTTGGCGGATGGTATACCCTTGAAGTCAGAGGGTTTCTTAATTCTGAACTTGTAGGCAGGGATATTGTAGAAAGAGTGGGTGTAGGAGAAGTTTTTATCATTTCCGGCCAATCCAATGCACAGGGTATTGAAGACAGTTATTACAATAGTCCGCGTGCCAATGACGATCGTGTCAGCTATATTTCCTACGACAATACGGCAGGTTCATTATCTGATCCTCCTTATCCTACTTTTCAACATCTTGAAACCAACATTACAATGGGTCCCCGTGGGAAAGGTGCATGGTGCTGGGGTGTGCTTGGAGATTTGCTGGTACAGAAACTTAACGTACCCGTACTATTTATCAATACGGCATTTGAAGGGACATCACTTGAAAACTGGACCTCCAGCGCGCAGGGAAAACCTACTTATAACGCATACGGTGGCTTTCAGTATGCCGAAGGAATGCCTTATGCCAATCTCAGAATTTCATTAAGAAACTATATCAACCTGCTTGGGGCAAGAGCCGTCCTCTGGATGCAGGGCGAAACAGACACCTATCCTTTAAGGACATCGAAAAAGCTCTATGAAGATAACCTTCAGTATCTGATAGAAAAAGTCGAGACTGATATCGGCAAACGTATTTATTGGGTAATCTCGCGTACTTCACTCACGCTCAATACGTCAACCAATTCATCCATGGTAAGTCAGGATATTATCAACGCACAGAATGAAATCCTTTCCCGCTTTTACAATGCCGTTTACCCCGGCCCTGAAACCGATAAATTACCTGTACAGCGTGCTGACGGAACCCATATTACCGGAGAAAACAACCTGAGAATTCTTGCGAACGCATGGAACGAATCCCTTGATATTTCCAATTTCTGGTCTACCATCACCCCGCTGTTACCTACTTCCACGCCTCAGATTTCAGTGGAGTGTATTACTACCGACGGCGGACAAAACAGTAGCCTCAGAATGAGCCTGCCGGCTGGTTACAGCTCATACACCTGGTCGACTTTACAAACCGGACAGGTGATTTCTGTAAACTCTCCCGGAGAATACCGGGCCGTAGTAAAAGATCTCAACGGAAATGTCTTTCACACACAAACGGTAAAAGTTGAATCTGTAAGACCTGCAAAACCCGTTATCTCGCATGTAGGCGAACAGCAGGCCTGTTTTGGGATTGGGTTAGATATGAATGCCGCAGGTGGGACCAACTATTACAAATGGTATCTTAACGGAAACCAAAGCCAGCCCGTAGCTACAACACAACAGTTTAAAGCATTACAAACCGGAAATTATACAGTACAAACCGAAAACGTGTTTGGATGTAAATCACAATTATCAGAAGCCACAGACCTTCTTGTCCGTGATGAAATCAGTAAACCGGTTGTGGAGAAAGCCGGTCCGTTCAGTCTGGGTGCAGAAATAGCAGAAACCGATCTCGACGAATCCTATCAATGGAAACTGGAAAATGCAGCACAGCATTTACCTTCCAATGAAGATGTGATCAGAGTGATAGATTATATTCCTAACCGCACTGACAGTACTTATTTTCAAGCCAGGGCTGTTGTCAACTATACACTTAACAACAATAACCTTACCTGTTATTCGGCCTATTCTGATCCTTACGGGTTCTTTGTTACCGAAGACGACAATATTGTTATCTTCCCTAATCCGGCCTTTAGCCAGAACGTTTCAGTCGAAAGTTTTGAAACCCTGCTGAATGTCACCGTTACATTGTACGATATGAACGGTGCTGTCGTTTATAAAGAAGAACTGGGAACGCTGGATGAGAAAAAAACAATCAATGCAGGTTATCTGCCGTCAGGTACTTACATCATGCGCATACAGTCGTCAACTCAGACAATGACAAAAAGAGTGGTGTTATATTAGTATTCATATAAAGATAATATAATGTTAAGGCTCTTAATCTCAGGATTTAGGAGCCTTTTTTATGCTTATTCTAAATAAGGAGCCTATTTGCTTGATAACCGTGTAGCTTTTAACTTTGGCTGTTCAAGATATAGTGTAACAGGTATAATCACTATTGTTTAATAATCATTCAAAATGAATTCATCATATTTACCTTCTGATTTTTTACCAATTCTGGTTCAGTTTGGCCTTGCTGTGGCTTTTATCGGAGGCACCATGATTGTCACGCATCTTATTGGACCTAAGCGCAAAAGTGCAAAAAAAGACGATCCTTTTGAATGTGGAATTGAGGTAGTGGGTAATGCCCGCACACCTATTTCCGTTAAATATTTCCTGGTAGCTATTTTATTTGTACTGTTTGATATTGAAGTCATTTTTATGTATCCCTGGGCTGTCAACTTCCAGAAACTGGGAACTGACGGATTCGTGGAAATGCTGTTATTTATGACTATATTGCTTTCCGGCTTTTACTATGTCATCAAGAAAGGAGTCCTTAACTGGGACAAAGAATAATTGCCGGAAGAAGATTTCATTTGTTAACTGAAAATACTAAACATAAAGATACATGGAACGCGTTAAGATGGTTGAGGCCCCTGAAGGAGTAAGCGGTTCGGGCTTTTTTGCAACCTCTTTTGATCAGGTAATCGGTCATGCCAGAAGCTATTCCTTATGGCCCCTGCCTTTCGCTACCTCCTGCTGCGGAATTGAATTTATGGCCACCATGGGTGCTCATTATGACTTCTCAAGGTTCGGATCAGAAAGACCCAGCTTTTCTCCCAGACAGGCCGACCTGTTAATGGTAATGGGTACGATTGCAAAAAAAATGGGTCCCGTACTGAAACAGGTGTACCTCCAAATGGCAGAACCCCGGTGGGTTATCGCTGTGGGCGCATGTGCTTCCAGTGGTGGTATTTTTGATACTTACAGTGTTTTGCAGGGTATTGACAGGGTGATCCCGGTAGATGTTTACGTTCCCGGATGCCCTCCCCGACCTGAGCAGATCATCGATGGCTTTATGCAGATTCAGGAGCTGGCCCGGAATGAATCACTCAGAAGGCGTAACAGCGACGAATACCAACAACTACTTGCATCTTATAATATTGACTGACAAACCATTATGCTTAGCAATAAGGAAGTAGCAGAAGAGTTAATCAGGGTATTCAGTGATGAGGTGTCAGGTTTTGAAGAGCCTTTCGGCCTTTTAACATTCCATACGACCCGTCAGCAGATCATCCCTGTACTTCAGCATTTATATAATCATTCCTATTATCAGGTACGTTTTCTTACTGATCTGACAGGTATACATTTCCCGGAACAGAAAGGAGCAGAATTTGCGGTTGTTTATCATCTGCATAGTCTGATCCACAACTTCCGTCTCCGCATAAAAGTGTTTCTTGATAAAGACGACGTACATATTCCGACAGCGACCAATCTCTATTCCTGTGCCAACTGGATGGAACGTGAGACCTTTGACTTCTACGGAATTGAGTTTGACGGTCATCCCAAACTCATCAGGATTCTGAATATTGAAGAAATGGATTACTTCCCTATGCGGAAAGAATATCCACTGGAAGATCCTACCAGAGACGACAAAATTGACGCTTTGTTCGGACGATAATATCAACTTATAAACGACTCTTCTGACTATGTCGGATACAATAGAAATAGTCCCGAAAGATAAACTCCAGCCGGCAGGTGCACAACCGGAACTTATTTCCGAGCTGACCACACTCAACCTTGGTCCTACCCACCCGGCTACACATGGAATTTTCCAGAATATCCTGCAAATGGATGGCGAGAAAATCGTGTCGGGAGAACAAACCATTGGCTATATTCACCGGGCTTTTGAAAAAATCGCGGAAAGAAGACCTTTCTATCAGATTACCACGCTTACCGACCGGATGAATTATTGTTCCTCACCGATCAATAACTTCGGATGGCACATGACTGTGGAGAAGCTTCTGCAGGTCGAAGTTCCCAAAAGAGCACAATATATCCGTGTGATCATGATGGAGCTTGCCCGTATTGCTGACCACATCGTCTGCAACGGTATCCTGGGTGTTGATTCAGGAGCATTTACCGGATTTCTCTACGTAATGCAAAAACGTGAGGAAATTTATGAAATGTACGAGCAGGTCTGCGGCGCGCGGCTTACTACCAATATGGGGCGTATCGGAGGCATGGAGCGGGATCTTTCGACGGAGGCGATCCGTAAAATCAGAGAGTTTACCAAAACTTTCCCGCCTGTTCTGAAAGAATTTGAAAAGCTTTTCAACCGCAACCGCATTTTCATGGATCGTACCATCGATGTGGGGGGAATCACTGCTGAAAGGGCCCTGGATTATGGCTTTACAGGCCCTAATCTGCGTGCTGCCGGTGTCGACTACGATGTCCGTGTCATGAATCCTTATTCTTCATACGAAGATTTTGAATTTGATATACCAGTCGGACAAAGTGGCGATACTTATGATCGTTTTATGGTTCGAAATGAAGAAATGTGGCAAAGCCTGAGAATAATTGAGCAGGCTTTGGATAACCTTCCTGAGGGCCCTTATTATGCCGACGCACCCGAATATTACCTTCCTGCCAAAAAGGATGTTTATACCAGCATGGAAGCACTCATCTATCATTTTAAGATCGTAATGGGTGAAATTGATGCACCTGTCGGAGAAGTATACCACGCTGTGGAAGGAGGAAACGGAGAATTAGGTTTTTATCTGGTGAGTGACGGAGGCAGAGCTCCCTACAGGCTCCACTTCCGCAGACCCAGTTTTATATATTATCAGGCTTATCCGGAAATGTGTAAAGGACTTACCATTTCTGACGCCATTATTATCATGAGTAGTCTGAACGTAATTGCAGGCGAACTTGATGCCTGAAAAATAAAGATATTATTATGTCAACAGAAACTACTTCCGGAATCACATTTACTCCGGAAAGACTGACAAGATCGAAAGAAATCATAGCACGCTATCCGGAAGGAAAGCAAAAATCGGCTCTGTTACCTTTACTGCACCTGGCACAGGAACAGTGGGGCTGGCTGAGCAGTGAGGCAATGGACTATGTAGCCGGATTACTTCAGATAGAACCCATTGAGGTTTACGAAGTAGCTTCGTTCTATACCATGTTCCATCTCGAACCTGTCGGAAAGCATGTCATTGAATATTGCCGGACGGGCCCTTGCTGCCTGATGGGTGGAGAGGAAGTTTACGGATATCTGAAGGAAAAATTAGGGATTGAAGCCGGCCAGACCACCGTTGACGGGCAGTTTACCCTGAAAGAGGTAGAATGTCTTGCGGCCTGTGGCTGGGGACCGGTTTTTCAGATCCGTGAAAAATATTATATGAATCTGACCCCTGAGCGAATTGACGAAATTGTTGATGAGCTGAGTGCAGAATAGAACCCGATAAAATATCCTGAAATGGGAAAGAAAATATTAACCGAACACATTCACGTTCCCGGTATTCAGTCATTCGATGTATACCGTAAACAGGGCGGGTATACTGCTGTAGAAAAAGCACTAAAGCAGTTTACTCCGGAGGAAGTCGTTGAGGAAGTAAAAAAATCAGGCATCAGAGGAAGAGGGGGCGCAGGTTTCCCTATGGGGATGAAGTGGAGTTTTCTGGCCAAACCCGAAGGTGTACCCCGTTATCTGGTATGTAATGCAGATGAATCGGAGCCAGGTACTTTCAAAGATCATTATCTGATGAAAACCATCCCTCATCTGTTGATTGAGGGAATGATTGTTTCCAGCTATGCACTGGGAGCCAATAAGTCGTTCATCTATGTCCGGGGAGAGCTTATGTATGTGATTTCCATTCTGGAAAGAGCTATAGAGGAAGCTAAAGCCAACGGGTTCCTCGGAAAGAATATTCTCGGAACCGGTTACGATCTTGAGCTGGTGGTTCAGTGTGGGGGTGGTGCTTATATATGTGGTGAAGAAACTGCACTGCTGGAATCACTGGAAGGAAAAAGAGGTAACCCAAGAAACAAACCACCGTTTCCGGCGGTAAAAGGGCTTTATCAAAGTCCTACAGTGGTAAATAATGTTGAATCCATAGCAAATACGCCCTGGGTAATTAATCATGGCGGAGATGCTTATGCTGCTATTGGTATTGGCAGGAGTACAGGAACTAAGTTAATTTCAGCTTCAGGACATATTAAAAAACCCGGAGTGTATGAAATTGAGCTTGGTGTCCCGGTTGAAGAGTTTCTGTTATCGGATGAGTACTGCGGCGGCATTCGGGAAGGGCATCAGCTGAAGGCGCTGGTAGCCGGAGGGTCTTCCGTTCCCATTTTACCAGCAAACCTTATCATGAAGACTGCCAATGGCGAAGACCGTCTCATGTCTTACGAATCACTGGCAGACGGCGGATTTCCGACAGGGACCATGATGGGATCAGGAGGTTTTATCGTATTTGATGAAACGGCCTGTATAGTACGGAACACCTGGAACTTTTCAAGATTCTATCACCATGAGTCCTGCGGACAATGCAGCCCATGCCGCGAAGGAACAGGTTGGATGGAAAAAGTCCTGCACCGGCTTGAATACGGGCACGGCAACATGCGGGATATCGACCTGCTGGTGGATGTAGCCAGGCAGATTGAAGGAAATACGATTTGTCCGCTTGGTGATGCGGCTGCATGGCCTGTAGCCAGTGCGATACGGCATTTCCGTGATGAATTTGAATGGCACGTAACACATGCGAAAGAAGCTTCCCAACCGGGTGCTTACTATCGTGGTGCTGTGCTGGCTGAGGTATAAAACCTGCTTAATCCTGAAAAGCAGGCATATTACTGATTACGTTTAACCTTCTGCTGATATTTCCTGATAAGATTATTGGCTTGAAATGGTTCGAAACATCCTGAAAAGACGGCTGTTACCTGTTATCTGGTAAATAATTAAATTGAATAATTAATCAGAATTAAGTTAAATAACGATATAAACATGTCCGGAGAAGCACAAACACCTCTGTTCAAAATAACCTTTGACGGAATTGAAGTCGAAGTAGAGCCGGGAACTACCATTATGCAGGCTGCCCGGAAAATAGCCGAAGCAGACCGCAGTCAGGATCATATAGTCCCCCCTGCAATGTGTTATTATCAGCCATTGAAAGCATCAGGAGGAAAATGTCGTGCATGTCTTGTGAAGGTATCTGCTGGTTCTGCTAAGGATCCCCGTCCTATGCCGAAACTGGTTCCTTCCTGTATTACTCAGGTTCAGGATGGTATGATTGTGGAAAATACCACCAATCAGGCTGTACTGGACACCCGCAAATCAATTGTGGAGTTCCTGCTTATTAATCACCCCCTTGATTGCCCGGTATGCGATCAGGCCGGAGAATGTCATTTACAGGATTTCTCCTATGAGCACGGAACCGGATCTACGCGCTACGAAGAAGACAGACGGACTTTTGAGAAGAAAGACATAGGTCCTTATATCAAGTTACACATGACCCGCTGTATTCTGTGCTACCGTTGTGTTTACACAGCTGATCAGATTACCGATAAAAGGGTACACGGTGTGCTTGGCCGTGGAGACGCTGCTGAAATTGGTACCTATATTGAGAAAGCCATTGATAATGATTTTTCAGGCAATGTCATTGACGTTTGTCCTGTAGGAGCATTAACTGATAAAACGTACCGTTTTAAAAACAGGGTTTGGTTCTCCAAACCTATGGATGCCCACCGCGACTGTGACAAATGTAACGGTAATGCGATTATCTGGTACCGGGGCGACGAGGTCATCAGGGTAACTGCCCGTAAAAATCAGTGGGGTGAGGTAAAGGAATTTATATGTAACAGCTGCCGGTTTGATCACAAGAAAACCGCAGACTGGGTAATAGAAGGGCCCACCAAAGTGAAACGGAGCTCGGTTATTTCTGCTAACAAATATGGTGCGAACCTGATCAAAAAACCGGAATTCGGATTAAAACTGGCTGCCTCACAATTCAAAGCCATTGACGATTCGAGACCCTTCATCACAGATAGTGAAACCATTCGTGAGCTGAGTATTGAAAATAATCAGAAAGCTAACGAAAGGCCTTTATTATCTGAATAATTAATCATCAGAAAGTCGTTAACCAAGCAATACTAAAAATATCAATGGAACTGACCCTATTTATCGTCAAATCAGTTATCATTCTGGCCGTTTTCACCATTACGCTGGTGGTTGCAATGTACTCAACCCTTGCCGAACGTAAAGTAGCCGGTTTTATGCAAGACCGTCCGGGCCCTAACAGAGCAGGACCATTCGGTATTTTCCAGCCATTGGCCGATGCCGGTAAAATGTTCTTCAAGGAGGACTTTATACCTGCACAGGCTAACAAATGGCTTTTCATTCTGGGACCATCCCTGGCCATGCTCACTGCCTGCCTTACCAGTGCGGTTATTCCTTTCGGAAATACACTAAAAATCGGCGGACAGGAAATCGCTGTACAGGGTGTACACAGTAATATCGGCATCTTATATGTATTCGGCCTTGTGGCCCTGGGTGTATATGGTGTGATGATCGGAGGCTGGGCTTCCAATAACAAATTCTCCCTTCTGGGTGCTATCCGTGCCGGTTCTCAGAACATCAGCTATGAAATTGCGATGGGATTGTCGATCATCGCCATTCTGATGATGACCGGTTCCTTATCCATTCGTGAAATTATTGGCCAGCAACATGGTGGTAACTGGAATATTTTTTACCAGCCTCTGGGTTTTATTCTGTTCCTGGTATGTGCATTTGCTGAATGTAACCGTACCCCATTTGACCTTCCCGAATGTGAAACCGAGCTGGTAGGAGGTTATCATACCGAGTATAGCAGTATGAAACTGGGTTTTTATCTGTTTGCTGAGTATATCAATATTTTCGTGTCATCACTGATGATTTCCGCTCTCTATTTCGGCGGCTACAATTTCCCGGGGATGGACTGGGTATATGCGCAACTGACCGCTTCACTCGGAGATGTTACAGGCCATAATGTGGCTACGCTTATCGGAACTGCCGTATTTTTTGCTAAGGCATTGTTCTTTATCTTTGTATTTATGTGGGTCAGATGGACGCTGCCGCGTTTCCGTTATGATCAACTGATGAATCTTGGCTGGAAATCACTGATTCCCCTGGCCATTCTGAACATCCTGATCACCGGTACCGGCGTATTATACCTGAAACCCGTATTTACTGCCTGGTTTAACTAGGTTAATCAATACTGAATTATGCAACTGACCAATAGATCCAAGCAAGTTAGTAATAAAGAAATGACCTTCGGTGAGCGCATTTATCTGCCGGCTGTTGTTACGGGAATGGCCATTACACTGAAGCATTTTTTTAAAAAGAAGGTAACCATTCAATACCCGGAGGTGAAACGTTATCTGGGTCCGGTTTTCCGCGGCCGTCATATACTCAAGCGTGATGAACAGGGGCGTGAGCGCTGTACTGCCTGCGGCCTTTGTGCGGTGGCTTGTCCGGCCGAAGCGATTTCAATGGTAGCTGAAGAAAGAGAAAAAGGACAGGAAGGACTATACAGGGAAGAAAAATATGCTGCTGTATACGAGATCAACATGCTCCGTTGTATATTCTGCGGGTTATGTGAAGAAGCGTGTCCCAAGCAGGCTATTTATCTTCGTCATGACGAGTTTGTCCCTGTTTTTTCAGAAAGAGACCAGGTTGTATGGGGTAAGGATATGCTGGTTGAAAATATGAACAATCAGTACAAAAGAGAGGCATGGACCAAAGAAGAGGCGCATGCGCTTGATCAGAAAAGAGCTGCAGGCGAGATTGTCAATGTAGAACCAAGAGCTATTCCCTGAAAAGAAACAGCCTCTATTTTAATTTAAAATTAAGCTCAAAGTATCTTTGATATGCAGCAACTTATAGATTTCCCTGTCGCGACATTATTTTATTTTCTGGCATTCCTGACCCTGCTCAGTGCCATGATGGTAATTGCGTCCCGCAACCCCATTCACAGTATCCTGTATCTGATATTTACTTTTTTTTGCCTTTCAGCTCACTATATTTTACTTAATGCGCAATTTCTGGCAGCAGTGAATATAATTGTTTATGCCGGTGCAATCATGGTATTGTTCCTTTTTGTCATTATGTTTTTGAACCTCAAAAAAAGCGACGAAGAAGCCAAAACCAATCTGACCAAAATTGCAGCTACTATTGTAGGCGGAACCTTGTTCGTTATTCTGTTCGGCGCATACCGCAAAACAATGGTTGCTAAAGTAAATCCTTATGAGTTTGACTCGCAGATAGGCATGGTGGAGAGCCTGGGTGATGTATTATTTAATCAGTATCTGCTGCCTTTCGAACTGATCTCTATCCTGATTCTGGTAGCGATGACCGGCTCCATTATGCTTGGGAAAAGAGAAGTCGGCGAACGGCATTTCTAAGCTGAAAATTTTAACGCCCACCGAAGACTTTACGGTCTGTAATCTCATTTCGGTGGGTTTCTATAAATTCACAAAAAGCATTGATTTCTTTTTTCTGCTCTGTGAAGTCGGTGTTCAGGTCATAGTTTTCCTGATACACCTTTTCAAAGTCCGTAATTACATAACGTAAAGTCCGGATTCCTCTGTTTTTAAGAGCCGGAAGGTAAAAATTCTGGTGATTTGCTACATAACGGTCTGCCTCATAATGCCGGGTTGTTTTAATATCCACAGCCAGTGATTTTCCGATAACATCTACATACCCGTATATCTGCACATTATCAATCGTATATTCGCAATATACCTGCGTGGCGACCATGGGGCGAGGCAACAGTGACCTGACTTCCGAAATAATATGTGCCGGAAAGCTCTCTTCATTTTCACCCTTAATCACTGCATTTTCGAAAGATATTCCTCTCTCCTGCTCCGGCGTTCCGGGTACAGGTACTCTGTTAATGATATTCAGCAAATCCATTTCCGTCATTTTCCCTGCGTTAAATCTGGCAAAGGCATTCAGCAAAGTAGGATAGAAACGGTAGGTAATCATCATAACATTAATGTTTCAGTGTATTCATCTGATCAGGATCCACACTTTTAAATACACCAAAAACACGGAGTACAATGGCCAGAGCAATGGTAATTTCTGCGGCAGCTACCACCATCACAAATAAGGCAAAAAGTTGCCCCTGGATCAATTCAGGATCATGACGGCTGAATGCCACCATATTAATATTCACGGCGTTTAGCATCAGTTCTATACCTAATAAAACACCGATCAGGTGCTTTTTGGTAATGGCTATGGCAAATCCGATGCTGAATAATGCCGCAGACACCATCAGAAAATGTTCAATGGGGATACTGTTATTCATGTTTGGGATCACGATGTAACGCCAGGTAAGCAGCGCCTACCAAAGCAATCAATAATAATACAGCCGCTATTTCGAATGGGAGTAAATGACTTGTCATCAATTCTACACCAAGCGTACGTAAGGTAGACTTAGCGGTAATCTGCTGTCCATCCGGCAAAAAGTTTCCCTGTATGATCACAGCAGCCAGCAAAGCAAACAATGTTACGCCAACAACACCACCCCAGCCATACCGGGCATTGCCTGTTTCCACATAATTGGCGTGTGTATAATCTTCTTTTCTCATCTTCGGCCGGGTAAGCATTACTCCGAACACCAGCAGAATCAGAATACCGCCCACATAAATCATCAGTTGCGATACAGCCAGAAAATCTGCTCCGGAGAGCACAAACAAGGCCGCCACTCCCACAAAGCACAGGAACAAGGCAAAAACTGCATACATGAGATTCCGGACAAACAGAATAAACAGGGCTGCCATCAGCACTAAACCTGAGAATGAATAAAAAGCAATCAGTTCCATGTGAGATAACAGATTTTGAGCATCACTAATCTTTGGATTTCGGTTTCATCGTCGGACGGAACGCCGGTTTGGAAGCAGGAGCACTTTCTGACGGTTGATTTTCTG
>JBEBXQ010000011.1:0-55039 GCA_040391535.1 Telluribacter sp.
AGTTTGCTTTTAAGTGTCTTTTGGATGCCTGGTTGGGAGGGTAATAAAAAAAGCCGCCCTTACCCGGGCGGCTCGTTGATTATATTTTTAGAATACTATTCCGCGTGAAGCCATGCTTTCTTGGCCAGCAACGTTTCATTGTCTTCAACTACATCCGGGTCAGGCACGCAGCAATCAACCGGACAAACGGCAGCACACTGGGGCTCTTCGTGAAATCCGACGCATTCCGTACATTTATCTGAAACAATATAATAAAACTCATCTGAGACGGGAGTTTGTCTTGCTACGCCACTCACTACAGTTCCATCACCAAAATCCACTTCAGATAAACTTGTACCATCACCCCAGGTCCATTCAACCCCTCCTTCATAGATGGCAGTATTGGGGCACTCTGGTTCACATGCTCCGCAATTTATACATTCGTCGGTGATAATTATCGCCATATCTTCCTAATGATTCTGTAAGTTAACTTTTCTTTTGCATTAAATTAACGCAAATATAACTATTTTTAGTTTCAAAAAGATTGCGATTTTCATTTAAAATTGTTCTATATAAAAGACAACGGCATCCTTTAATGGAGCCGTTGCCTATATATTCTATAAGATTAATTGTTTATTAGTGCTTTTCAGACAGATTCAAGAAGGAATTCATCGTGCTGAGAAATATCCAGCCCAACAGCTTCGTCATCGGTTGAAACACGTAATGGCATAATAATATCTGTGATTTTTAGCAGCAGCAGTGATCCCAGGAAGGCAAAAAGTGAAACACCTACCAATGCAATGAGGTGGTTGAAAAACAGTGTTGTGCCACCGTATGCCAATCCGGGTGAGGTGACAGCCTCGTTAATTGAGCTTGTAGCGAAGATCCCTGTAAGTATCATACCGGCCATACCGCCTACACCATGGCAGGCAAACACGTCCAGTGTGTCGTCGATGGCTGTTCTTTTGCCAAAATGAGCCACCAGGTTACTGACAATTGCCGCAGAAGTTCCTATAAATATGGAAACAGGGATGGTGACAAATCCGGCTGCAGGTGTAATGGCTACAAGGCCTACCACAGCACCGATACAAAAACCTAAAGCAGATACTTTTTTGCCATTGGCGACATCTGTAAGAATCCATCCCAGGCCGGCAGCGGCAGCAGCGGTATTGGTAACGGCAAAAGCTGAAACTGCAAGTGTTGATGCTGAGAGTGCTGATCCGGCATTAAAACCGAACCATCCAAACCATAATAATCCGGTGCCCAATAACACGAAAGGAATATTGGCTGGTGGAAGGCTGGTCTCACCAATATGCGCATGGCGCTTTTTCAGATAAATAGCTCCCGCCAAAGCTGCCCATCCTGCCGACATATGTACTACTGTACCCCCTGCAAAATCAAGTACGCCCAATTGCATCAGAATGCCGTCTTCATGCCAGGTCATGTGTGCCAGCGGGGTGTATATAAAAAGACAGAACAGGATAATGAAAAGTACATACGACCTGAAATTGATTCGTTCAGCCATTGATCCCGTAATCAGGGCGGGAGTAATAACAGCGAACTTAAGCTGGAAGAAGGCAAACAAAGCGGCTGGTATGGTGCCTACCAACGGTGCTTCGAGCACACCTCTGAACATGAAGTGTGTAAACGGATTACCGATAATGCCGCCAATATCATCTCCAAATGCAAGACTGTACCCAACAACCACCCATAGTACACTGATGACACCCATTCCTATAAAGCTCTGAAGCATCGTGGAAATTACATTTTTGTTGTTTACCATGCCACCATAGAAATAGGCAAGCCCTGGGGTCATGAGAAGAACAAAGGCGGCGGCAACAATGATCCAGGCAGTATCTCCACTGTCAATTCCCTCGGTTACGATGGCGGTCGGTACGGCTGGCATCAGTACACCCAGTATACTGAATGCCAGAAGGATAATCAGGGGGATGAAATTAGATTTTTGCATAATGATATTGTTTTGCAGTTAGATATTTAATGGAGAATAAAATTTCAGAATTTGTATATAAAGGCTATAGCGGCAGTGGTTTGGCTGTTTTTGGTGAAGTTGCCAGCTGAATCTTCAAATTGCTGTAATTCATTGGAGCCTCTCTTTTCGTGGGAATCTATCCGTATTTCCGGCTTGATGAGAATATGTCCGCTGGCCAGGGTGAAATTACCGGTAAGGGTATAAGAGTTTACGTGGGTTCCCAATGCATTGCCTTCTGGTCCGTTAGGATAAGAGACCAGTCCACGAACACCATTGGTATTGTCAAAATATTCATAGCGGCCGCCCAGGCTGAATAGCTCTGACGCTTTTATATTGGCATACACCGCTGCGCCACCCCATGATTTGTTTTCGCTGGGACCGCCGCCGCCCTGCATATCACCTTTCTGTGTTCCTATAGCTGAATTAAACCCGAGGAGAAGTTTATTGGTAACCTGATAGGAAGTCGCAAGATCGAATACCTGATAAAAAGCTTTAGGTGTTGATCCGGTGGAGGTAGGGTTTGCCTCATTGCTGTGAATGGCATTCAGATAAATACTCCAGTCGTCGGTCGGTGCAATGAAAAGCTGTCCGATCACTCCTTTTTTACGGTTGTTGTCACCCAGGCCATCTACATTATTGACGACCCCAAGCATTAATGATACTTTGTCAGAAAAGGCGTAAGTAGCTTTAAGTCCGGCATGGTAAAACGGGCCATTGTTAAAAAGGTTGGATAGGGAATAGTTGAAGTTTACCGGAGCATCAATGACTTCGTAGCCGATATGGGTTCCGAACTGTCCTACGGTCATTGAAAACTTGTCGGTAAAATTATAAGAGAAATATGCCTGTTTGATAGCCAGGGCAGTGGAGTAGATCGCATTTCCATAATTGGCCATATCGGCATTGGGGCCGAAAGCAAGGTCGACGACAGCTTCTGATTTGTCTGTTGAGTAGGTAAGCATGGCCTGGACCAGCCCGAGTGTCAGTTGTCCGCTGCGTGTATCAAACACACGGGATGTTTCGGACTGGCCCGTATTGGACATGGATAAAGGTTTGTTAAAGTTTGCAGAATAGTAAGAATCGATGTAACCGCTGAAGGATAATGTGCCTTTATTTATTTCTTCTGCATTAGCGCTGGCAGGGGAAGCTGCCTCGGAGGCTGTGTTTTCACTCTTTCTGTCAATATCATTAGAAAAAGCCAAAAAACCAGACACAGTGAATAATACTGTAAAATAAAATTTTAACATAATAATATTTGTTTAGATGAGTTTTTTGTTTGAGTATAAATATTGAGCAAATATTATCAAGAAAATGTAAAATCAAAATATTTAAGGTTAAAAAATATGATATTTTGTTATTATAAATTGAATATTATAAATTATTATATCAAAAATTATATTGATTTTAAAATATGATGTTAATATGGTTAATGAATAAAATTCTGATAAATTATTCTAATGCAGAATATAATATCATATTTTGTTGTATTTGGGTAATGGGTTTTACTTTGGGTATATTGAAAAAGTGCAGAGAGGTTTAGTTTGCTGTACAGGTGGATTTTTGAAAAAATATGTAGGAATTGCGCTTTATCAGATCAATGAAGTCCGGAGTTTGGGCAGATTTGTATTTCTGAAAGAATTGTTGATCAGTAAAATGGAAGTAAGACGAAGTAGATGAGGGTAGAGGTCATAAAAAAAACCGGCTTTTGCCGGTTTTTTTTATGACTAAATAAGAAGGTTAATCCATGCTGGCAGTAAAAGGTACTGCTACAGGTTCAACTTTCTGGGTTTTATAATTCCCCGGAGCTTTTAAGGCATTGTTTTCATAGCTTCTGTCAAGCGGTTGTGCCTGGGCTACTACAGACGGATATCTGCGGGCGTATTTGGGAAAGCTATTCTTCTTTCCTCTGCTTCGCAGGGTTTCAAGCCTGGCTGCGGTTCTGTAATCCATGGTTTTTATCTGAATACCATCACTATTGATTTGACGGGCAAGTTTAGCTTTGTTGGGGTGTTTGTAATTATGTGTTGAGATGCCCGGATCGGATTGTGCCATTGCGGTTACAGCCATGAGTGCTGAAAAGCAGGCTGCTCCAAAATATTTCAGTATTTTCATCATTGTTCAGTTAAAAGTGTTGACTGGAAGTAACAGTACTTTGGAGAAGAAATAACACAGGTTTTTTCGGGAAAGTTTATATCGGTATAGAGAAGGAAAAGTATCCTGTGTGTGTTATTTGAGGTATATTTTCCGTTTTTAAAAGAAAAATAACGGATTTGTGGTAAATGGAAACCTCATTTTTAAAGGTTTGCGGAAATCCGGTAGATTTTGGTAAAATATTTCATTGTTTTTTTTTAAATAAAATTTTCAAAAAAGGTGAAACTAATTAGGGATGGATTAGATTATCCTTTTAAATATTTCTTTGAACCACTTCTCTGTCATTGCATGTCATCTTTGCTGAAGTTCATACCATTGGTTATTCTGAATGCTCTTATTATAGTTTATGTCAATTGTCATGCAAGTGCAGTACATTTTCCGTTGCTGGTAAGTATGCTTCTAAGTATAATGGTAGGCTGGTTAGAGCCCGGAAAAGGCTGGATACTCGCGATAATACAAGTGGTGATGATCTGGGTATTTTTCTTGTCATTTACAGAAAGCAACTTCATGATCACAGTAAATGAAGGTATTGCGGTATTTACCACCTGGTTAAGTCTGCTTACTACATTTTCAGGTTCTTTGGTGGGAGGAATGGTCAAACGCAATTTATAACAGATGATGGAAAGGGGTTTTGCAAAGATTATAGAGAAAACGGTTGTTTTCGTCAGAGAAAGACTCTTGGATGCAGAGGCAGGACATAACTGGTTTCATACAGAAAGAGTCTGGAAAAATGCCAGGCTTATTTTACAGACAGAGCAGGCTGACCGTTTTGTGGTGGAGCTGGCGGCTTTATTGCATGATATCGCTGATAGTAAGTTTCATGACGGAAATGAAGAAATGGGCCCTGAAATGGCTGGAAGTTTTCTTTTGAACACAGGGGTGGATGAATCCACTGTTAGGCACGTTCAGGATATTATCCGTTATATGTCATATCGCTCAGGAATAGGAGGGCAGGTATTTTCGTCTCCTGAACTTCGGGTGGTTCAGGACGCTGACCGTCTGGATGCCATCGGCGCTATCGGCATTGCAAGGGCATTTCATTACGGAGGTTTTAAAAACCGGGAAATATATGATCCGGCTGTTACTCCTCAGAAATATGCGGATAAAGAAGCGTACAAACTTTCTGCAGCACCTACTATTAATCACTTTTATGAAAAACTATTGCTGTTGAAAGATCTGATGAATTCTGATACGGCGCGTAGGATTGCAGAAGAAAGACATCAGTTTATGGAAAGCTATCTGCAGCAGTTTTACCGGGAATGGAATGGAGAAATATGAAATCAGATTCAGGTTGGTAAATCAAAAATTGTAAATTTACGCCTCTTAAAAAATCACATTATAATTTAAAGGATATTCAATGACCTGGCAACCTGACTCCGGCAGATATGATTCCATGATATATAACTATTGTGGTAAAAGCGGATTGAAGCTACCTGCTATTTCCATAGGAATGTGGCATAATTTTGGTGATGATGTAGCACATGATATAAAGCAGCAGATATGCAGAACGGCTTTTGATGCGGGCATTACACATTTTGATCTGGCTAATAATTACGGCCCCCCGCCAGGAAGTGCGGAGGCTGCTTTCGGAAGGATACTCAAAGAAGATTTTGCCGGTTACCGTGATCAGCTGGTGATTTCCTCCAAGGCCGGATATAATATGTGGCCGGGACCTTATGGTGAATGGGGAAGCCGGAAATACCTGGTGTCAAGTTGTGATCAGAGCCTGAAACGTTTGGGACTGGATTATGTGGATATTTTTTATTCGCACCGTTTTGACCCCAATACACCCCTGGAAGAAACCATGCAGGCATTGGATTATATTGTCAGGTCGGGAAGGGCTTTGTACGCCGGTATATCATCCTATAATACTAAAAGAACTAAGGAAGCAGTAGCCATTCTGAAAGAGCTGGGGACCCCTTGTCTGATTCACCAGCCCAGCTATTCGATGCTCAATCGCTGGATTGAAAAAGACGGGCTGCCGGAAACGCTTGAAGAAGCAGGATTAGGTGCCATCGTATTTTCTCCCCTGGCGCAGGGTATGCTCACTAACAAATACCTTAAAGATATCCCTGCTGGTAGCAGAGCCTCTAAAATGCGTTCTTTGCAACAGGGCTTTCTGACAGATGATAATATCCGGAATATCCATGCCCTGAATGATATTGCCGGGAGAAGAGGGCAGACACTTGCTCAGATGGCGATTGCCTGGGTTTTGCGTGACCGAAGGATTACTTCAGCTTTGATCGGTGCCAGCAAACCTGAACAGGTTACGGATTGTGTGGGTGCTTTGCAGAATCTATCCTTTTCGGAAAATGAACTCTCGGAAATTGACCGCCATGCACAGGATGCAGGTATAAATATTTGGGCGGCATCTGCTGAAATTAATGAATAGGAATTACTTAAGGCTGAAAATGAAGGGGCTGTATGTTTTTTCAGCAGCCTTGCTGACGACAGGTATTTTTACAGGTTGTCAGACAGAAAAATCCTCTGAAAGCCGGGAGAGGATCGTCTCAGAAGAGGCGGTGATATCAGGTACTCAGGTAGAAATAAAGTATGCCAAAGGTTTTGATGTAGCGTATTTTCCTGGGTACAGGATACTTTCCGTAACCAACCCTTTTGAGGAATCAGCTGATACGGTTAACTATCTGCTGGTAGATAAAGGAAACCCGAGGCCGGCTGGCTTTGAGAAAATGACATTGATTGAAACTCCTGTTCAGAAAATGATAGCCATGTCGTCTATGCATATCGGCTTACTTGATTTTCTGGATGCTACTTCCGTTCTGATAGGAGTGGATAATCTGAATTATATTTATAATGAAGAGGTAATCCGGGTGGCTGAACAGGGAAAAATGGCTGAGGTAGGAAGAAATATGGCACCTGACCATGAAAAGATAATTTCATTACAGCCGGATTTACTCATGGGTGTAGGAGGAACGGGTCCTTCGCAATATCACCTGCTAGAATCTGCCGGTATTCCTGTGGTCATCAATTCGGAATGGGTGGAAACCACTCCACTTGCTAAAGCAGAATGGAGTAAGCTGATGGCCGTTTTACTCAATAAAGAGGCATTGGTCAATGAACGGTTTGCTGAGATCGAAAACGAATACATACGGTTGAAGGCATTAGCAGATCAGGTAGTTGAAAAACCAAAAATTCTGACAGGGATTAACCTGAAAGATGTCTGGTATATGCCAAACGGACAAAATTATATGGCGGTGTTTCTTAAAGACGCTGGAGCTGATTACCCATTGGCCGGTAAGCTGGAGCGGGGCAGCAGTGCAATGTCTTTCGAAACAGTGTATCCCATTGCAATGGATGCTGTTTGCTGGCTGAATCTGGGAGGTATGAACCTGAATACGAGAAGTGAGCTGGCTGCTCAGGATAAGCGATATGCTGATTTTAAGGCGTTTAAGGAAAACCGTATCTTTGATTATACGAAAAGGATTAACCGGCAGGGGGCCAATGATTTTTGGGAATCGGCGGGTATCAGGCCTGACATCGTGCTGGCCGATATGATTAAAATATTACACCCTGGACTGTTACCGGAACACCAATTGTATTATTACAAACAATTGAACTAGGCAGAAACGTATAGAATCCCTTATGCGCAAGAAAAAAACTGCATGAGGGATTCTTCATTTTCTAAGAAACTGTCAGGGCTTTGCTCCTCGCCGGCCCGGCATCTATTCCTACCCGATCAGAAAGTATATTGCTGGAAAGGGAGGCGGTAGCCCTGCTGAAACCAGCATTACCGGAGATCAACCACTTCCACGCCCGGGTATTTTTTGGGATCAAAAGTAAAAGCACTATCTGTCAGCTGTAAAGCAGTATCAATCTTTTCAACCTTATACTGGCTAACTGCGCCATTTTTCTCGGTGATTTTCCAGGTTTTTAAAGAATAATCCTTTTGAGCAATACTAAGCTCTACCTTACTCACGAGGCTGTTTTTCTCAGTAGGTGTCAAAGCGATAATATCGCATAGAACTCCGTCTTCTGTTTTGCTTCTGATATAATTACTCTTATATCCTTTCTGATAAGAAGAGAAAATACTGGCTGGATTTAAGCCATTGGTATGTTCATCTGTATTTTCCTGAATCGTTACTTCCTTACTGTCTTTCAGCAAAGTAGCAACGGATTTCCCGTTATTGTAAATCTCCTGATCCGATAGTTTGAGAAAGTATTTTTCTCCTTTTACACCCAATTCTCCTTTGGCAGGAGATGCTGTTCCATAATGGTAACTGAATGAAACCTTGTAAGAGGGAAGTGTTTTATATTTATTGCTCATGGCCTCCAGTACCTGCCGGGATTTGGTATCTTGCTGCGCATATCCCGCAGAGCCGGCCAGCAGACCGGCCAGTAGCAAACAAAACGATTTGATGAATAACTTCATGGCTGATTTAAAATTTAAAGGACATTCGGAAGTTTGGACAAATAATACGTGAAAAGGTTTAAACCTCACGTTAGTCCAATCCCAGGCTTTTCAGATGTGTATTCAACTGATCGAGATCGGTAAAAAGGACCTCTCTGGGTTTACTTCCGGAAAACGGTCCCACTACGCCTATCATCTCCAGCTGATCAACTATACGGCCGGCACGGTTATAGCCCAGTTTCATTTTTCGCTGTATAAGTGATGTACTTCCCTGTTGATGGGTTACAATCAGTCTGGCGCCTTCAGGTAACAGATGGTCAAATTCTGATACATCCAGATCTCCTTTTCCGTCACCGCCTTCATCTCCTTCAAATTCGGGCAGGGGATAAGCCTGAGCATAGCCCCGCTGTTCACCGATGTACTCACAGACGTCTTCGATTTCTGCTGTATCAATGAAGGGGCATTGCAGACGTATAATATCAGAATTGATGGAAAGGAGCATGTCCCCTTGTCCGACCAGCTGTTCTGCACCACCGGCATCCAGGATGGTCCGGGAGTCGATACTCGACGTAACTTTATAAGAAAGCCTGGCCGGAAAGTTCGCTTTAATTAATCCCGTAATTACCTTCACTGAGGGCCTTTGGGTAGCCACCACCAGGTGAATGCCTACTGCACGGGCCAGCTGTGCAAGGCGTGCGATGGGAGTTTCTACCTCTTTACCCGCCGTCATCATCAGATCGGCCAGCTCATCAATGACCAGGACAATATAGGGTAGGAACTGATGGCCTTTCTGCGGGTTCAGTTTACGCTGTACGTATTTAGCGTTATATTCTTTTATATTTTTTACCGAAGCCTCTTTCAGCAGGTCATACCTTGAATCCATTTCGATACACAATGAATTAAGGGTATAGATCACTTTTTTGGTATCCGTAATAATAGCTTCCTCACTATTGGGAAGTTTGGCAAGAAAATGACGCTCCAGCTTGTTAAACAGCGTAAGCTCCACTTTTTTTGGATCTACAAGTACAAATTTCAGTTGTGAAGGGTGTTTTTTATAAATCAGCGAAGTAAGGATCACGTTCAGACCCACTGATTTTCCTTGTCCGGTGGCTCCTGCCATCAGTAAGTGAGGCATTTTTGCCAGATCTGCTACATAAATATCATTGGAAATGGTTTTTCCCAAAACGACCGGCAGCTCGTAGTTGGCTTTGGTGAAGCGTTCATTGGAAAGCACTGAACGGATAAAAACGGTTTCTCTGTTTTTGTTCGGTACTTCAATACCAATGGTTCCGCGTCCGGGCATAGGCGCAATAATCCGGATTCCCATCGCAGAAAGACTCAATGCAATGTCCCCTTCCAGATTCTTGATTTTAGAAATCCGGACACCCGCTTCCGGAATAATTTCATATAAAGTAACCGTGGGGCCGATGGTCGCCTTAATTTTGGAAATATTAATCCCATAGCTGCCCAGCGTATCTACAATCCTGATTTTATTGCTTTCCAGTTCATCCTGACTTACTTTTTCGGAAGAAGTTTCGTGTACTTCGGCCAGCAGGTCAACACCCGGATACATGTAGGTCGGCAGGTCAATTGTAGGGTCATACTGACCGAATTCTCTCAGTATTTTCTCACTGATATCCTGCGTATCTTCGTCTTCCATCATAGGGACCAGAGGCTCCTGTTCGGTATTTACCTCAATTTCAAGCGCCAGCGGATACGGATTGATTCCCTGCTGTGCAACAGAAGGTTTTACTACCTCAAAGTTCTCACTATTCCTTGCAACGTTGTTAGCTGTATCGGAGCGTTCCTGAACATGGTCTTCTTTTGTGTCATATGGCTCAGGTTCTTCATCGTCTTCATAAGTTTCATTCATAAAGTCTTTAAAGGTATTCCGTGGCTTATTGACTTTCGGAGCGGGAGCAGTGAAATTTTCTTCGACAGTTCCGGTAGGATCATTGTTAATTTCTTCACTGGTGTTTTTATCCTGTGACGTTTTGGCCGGTACATCCTTGTTCCGGCTTAAGAAACCTGTGAGGGCATCCAGTGACCTGATGTTAAAAAACACAATAATAAATGTAAACAGCGCAAACAGAACAGGAAGTATACTGGCATATCCGAGCATACCTTCAAGCCAGTTATTGACCAGGTAGCCAAAACCGCCCGACAGGAAACTTACAGAGGTGTCAGCATCTGCTGAAAGAGAAAGGATATAACCGGTTAATACGCTGATAAAAAGAGTAAAGAATATCAGAACTTTAGTTGACTTTCCTAACGGAAGTGGTTCTTTCTTAAAGGCCAGTTTTAATCCGGCGAGAAAAGCGATAACCGGGAGGAGAAGTGCAGCCATACCAAACCAGCGGTAAACAAAAATCTGCGCTACAACAGCCCCAAGCAGGCCAAAGATATTATTGGTATACCTGGCGATCTCTTTCAGGGGAAGAGCACTGATATCATTGACAATACTCTGGTCTTCATAACCTGTAAAAAAGTAGGAAAAAAATGAAAGCTCAAGAAAAACGGACAAAATGATAAAAAACATCCCCAGAATCAGAACGGAACGGGGATTATCCATAGTCCGATCCCAATCCCAGTCGATTTTCATCTGCCTTGGATTTTCAGGAGTTTTCTTTTCTCGGTTTCTGATTGTATTGCCTCTGAGAGGTTTATCTGACATAATTCTGCAATTGGTTGGATATGCCTGGCTGATTTACCGAACCAGCGATTTACAAATTCTTTTAATAAGCCCGGGGCCTTCATAGATAAAACCGGTATAAATCTGTACCAGGGAGGCGCCGGCTTCCAGTTTTTCCCTGGCATCAGCCGGAGAAAAAATTCCTCCTACAGCGATAACGGGAAAAGCATGTCTGGATTGTTCACAAATATAACGGATTACTTCCGTAGAACGGACTTTCAATGGCTTTCCGCTTAATCCTCCGGCCCCAATAGCCTCTACAGCCGCATCCGGAGTACGAAGGTCACTTCTTGACAGGGTGGTATTCGTAGCAATTACACCGGCGATGCCAGACTGTAATACAATTTCGATAATATCATCTAACTGACTGTTTGTGAGATCAGGGGCAATTTTTAAGAATATCGGCTTAGGTTTCTGTTTCGTATTATTCAGCTGCTGTAATTTACTCAGTAAATGAAGTAAAGGAGCTTTCTCCTGCAATTCACGTAAGCCGGGGGTATTGGGGGAGCTGACGTTCACTACAAAATAATCGACATTATCATAAAGTTCCTGAAAACACTTCACATAATCATCCGGTGCCTGTTCGTTTGGGGTGGTTTTGTTCTTTCCGATATTCCCTCCCACCGGTATTGACGATTTGCGGTATCGAAGCTTACCGGATGCTACGCCAGACCCACGATTATTAAAGCCCATACGATTAATAATCCCTTTATCGGCCGGCAACCTGAACAACCTTGGCTTTTCATTACCAGGCTGAGGCTTTGGTGTTACAGTACCAATCTCTACGAACCCAAACCCTATCGCTTCCATTTCATCCGTCATTTCCGCATTTTTATCAAAGCCTGCCGCAAGGCCTACCGGATTGGGAAAGCGCAACCCGGCTACTTCTCTTACCAGTGAAGGATGTTCAAATTTGTAAACGGAAGCAAGTATTTGCTTCCCGAACGGGAAGCGATAAGCCAGTTTCAATGCACTGCAGACAAAGTGATGTACTTTTTCAGCGTCAAATTGAAATAGTAAGGGACGAATAATTAGTTTATACATAGCTGCAAAATTAACAGTATCCTACGATAAGGAATAGCCCGGCTGAATATTTATTATAGAATTTACTGACTAGAACAGACTTTCTGGTATTGAATTCATGATTCCTGCTTTATTTCATTAAATTATTAGACAATTGTAAGGTATATTGTGGTTTTATCAGGCTTGTAATACTGTATTATCCTGATACGGCAATGGATATAGCAACACTGGAAAATGATGATCTGATTCTGTGGCAGGAGTTTTGCCAGGGGAATGAATTGTCTTTTGAAATACTGATTCATCGTTATTACTCCAGATTATACCGCTACGGTACAAGGATATGGCCTGATGATGCCATCGTGCGTGACTGCCTTCAGGAACTATTTACGGATGTATGGGTAAGAAAAGAACAGTTGCTTAATGTAACCTCGGTGAATTATTACCTTATTTCTGCTATCAGAAAGCGGCTTCTCTTTGAAAAACGGAAGCAAAAACCGTTTCATTACCTGGATAGCTGGGACGAATCAGAAATGTTTATCTGCGAATTTAACGTTGAATCTGATCTGATTTCGCAGGAGGAAAAAAAACAAAAGGCTACCCGTTTGAATATCCTGATTAATACGTTGTCTTCCCGGCAGAAAGAAGTTATTTATCTGCGTTTTTTCAACGAGCTCGACCATGATCAGATTGCCGAACTGATGGGACTCACCCGGCAATCAGTTTACAACCTGCTATATGAGACCATACGCAGGCTTCGGAATATGTGGCTGGTACTGTTATTTCTTAGTTTTTAAAAAATATTTACAAAAAAATCAGTAGATAGTCCTGTTGTGTGCAACTTATCTCCAAATGTTCAACTGAATGGAGGAACACGCAGAATTTACGGTCGAAGAATTGGTGCTGAACACTTCCTTCAGGAGGTGGGTAAAAGAGCGTGACCAGACTGAAGAGAAATTCTGGCTTAACTGGATAGGAACAGATAAGCACAGAAAAGATAAAACTGAAGAAGCAAGCCGGCTTATTTCCATCTTAGGTGAAAAGGATTTTATGGATCTGTCAGATGCAGAACTTCGGCAGGATATCGCAGATGTAATGCTTAAAGTCCGGATTCTTAAGAAAAATCAGGGACGTTCGGATAGCAGCCGCGGCTGGTTGGCTGCCGCATCGCTTGCCGGGATTTTGATGGTTTTCGGGATTGTATTGTTTTGGAATAACAGTAAGACTATTACGACTGTCAGTGAATCTTCAGAACGTGAGGTGGATGCATTCATCAGATTCAGTAATACGACAACCCGGCCTTTGACCTTTTTGCTACCAGACAGCAGCCTGATAACACTTGAGCCTTCAGCATCTGCTTTTTTTTATAATAATACTCCAAATGAAAGAAAAATTGAACTAACCGGCCGTGCTTCATTTGACGTCAGAAGGGACCCGCAACGACCATTTGTCGTCTTGTCCAATCAGGTTGTAACGAGGGTGTTAGGTACTGTTTTTAAGGTAAATTCCACTCCTCAGACGGGATCAGTTCAAGTGGAAGTACTGAGCGGGAAAGTGTCGGTTTTCAGAGAAAGTGATTGGGAGGACAGTAAAAAGGAACTTCATAAAGTTACGAGCGGGGTAGTGCTCACGGCAAATCAGAAAGTAGATTTTAAAGTAATTGACGGCACTTTCAGGAAAACATTGATTGACCTGCCTGCGAAAATAAGGAAAACGGGAAAGGACGATTTTGAGTTTGTGATGACACCGGTCGATGAAATTTTCTTCAGGATCGAAGAGGCTTACGGGGTTGAGATTGTTTTTGACCGGGATTTGCTGGCTGAATGCAAACTGAGTGCGTCATTAAGTGAAGAAAATATGTATGAAAAGATAAATCTTATCTGTCAGGGTATCAATGCTACTTTTCAGGAAGTAGATACCCGGATTATCATCAATGCTCAAAAGGGTTGTGAATGAATTCTTAGAGCTGTTTTGAAAACCTGGAACTTAAACACTTATGCCTATGCGAAGAACTTCTTAAAGGATTGGTAAGATACTGAAAAACGGCCGTGGGACGAGCACAGCCGTTCTCAGCTCTGAATAATAGGACGTATAGTCACTATTGTCAGGATTGTTTTTGCCTGTAATTCACTGTAGAGTAAAACAAAAACAAACAAATGTATGAAAAAAAAGATACCAGTACTCTTGAAAATCGTGAGAGTATCACTGATACAATTCTGGATAGCCTGCATTGTCAGCACGGTTTCCTGGGCTCATATCGCTTCAGGACAAAATACATTGAATCAAAAAGTCAGTTTTGATTTGAGGGATGCGAGTGTGGAGCAGGTTTTGAACAACATCAGAAAAACCACCGGATTTAAGTTTGTTTACAATTCAAAGGTATTTGAGAAAGGAACCCGATTGTCGGTTACTGTCCGTAATGAGCCTTTGGCTGTAGTGCTTGACCGTTTGTTTCTTCCGCTGAATGTTTCTTATAAAGCAGAAGGAAATCAGATTGTATTATCCAGAAATGAAGTTCGCGGAAATGAGAGTTTCCGGATAAGGGAAATCGACAGAGGGATACTTCCTCTTGCCGAAAAAAGGATAACGGGCATTGTAAAGGATGAAGAAAACAATCTGCCTTTGCCAGGTGTAAACATTGTCGTAAAAGGAACGACGATCGGCACGGTTTCAAATAATGAAGGACAGTTTGACCTTACCGTACCCGATCAGGCCACAGGCCTTGTTGTTTCGTTTGTAGGCTATCTTACCCGCGAAATCCAGATAGGTACGCAGAATTTCTTTGAAATCAGGCTGAAAGCAGACGTCAGAAGTCTTGATGAAGTGGTAGTAACGGCACTTGGTATTAAAAAAGATGCCAAAAAAGTGGGGTATGCTACAACAAATGTCAATATGGAAGAGGTATCTACCAATCGCAGCGTCAATATCGGGAACAGTATTCAGGGAAAAGTGGCCGGAGTAAACGTGAGTGCCTCTGCTACCGGCCCTACAGGTACTTCAAAAATCAGAATCCGGGGACAATCATCATTCAAAGGAGATAATTCTCCCTTAATAATTGTAAACGGCATACCTGTAAATAACTCCAGCTTTGGCGCTAAATACGGTGATACGGAAGGAACCACCACCCGCGGGAGTGTGACTTCTGATGGTGGTGACGGCTTGTTAAGCCTCAATCCGGATGATATAGAATCTATGACTGTTCTCAAAGGTGCTGCGGCTGCGGCATTATATGGTTTCAGAGCCAAAGACGGTGCTATTGTCATCACCACTAAATCAGGAGCAGGAAGAAAAAGCAGGGGAATAGGCCTGGAATATAATACCAACTATACCATTGACCGGGCAGTTGATGAAACTGATTTTCAGTATGAATACGGGCAGGGAGAAGGAGGAATAAGACCGGGAGACCTGGGAATGGCGCAAAGCAGTGGCGTATGGAGCTTTGGTGAAAAATTTGACGGAAAGCCTGCGATTCAGTTTGACGGGGTAGAACGTCCATATGAGCCGGTATATGGCCGGATTAACAAGTTCTATGAGACAGGTTATACGTTCACCAATACCATTTCTATCAATGCTGGAAATGAACAGGGAAGTGTATATATGTCATTATCCAATCTGGATAATAAAGGTATTTCACCCAATAACCGTTATAACCGCAAATCTCTGAATCTGGGAGCGCAGTATTTTCTGACAAAAAAGCTCTCAGCGCATGTGAACGCCAATTACTCTTACGAAAATATTAAAAATCCTCCGCAGATTGCCATACAAACCCTGAACCCCAATGCAGCATTATATACCTGGGCCAATAGTGTGTCTTTTGATGTTTTGAAAGATAAAAGAGTAGACGCAGATGGAAACGAAACGCCGACTTCCAGGTTTACCCCAAGGAACAATCCTTACTGGTCGACCTACGAGCACTTTGAAAACAGTGTCAGAGACAGGATTTTCGGTAATTTTTCGCTGCGTTATGATGTTACCGACTGGTTATATGTACAGGGAAGAATCGGTCAGGATTATTATTCCAGAGATAACGATTACAATATCCCGACGGGCAGCCGGCATCTTGCAGGTGTACTGACTGGTTTTAATGGACAATATTATCAGGAAAACCGGCGGTTCCGTGAAACCAATGTAGATTTTCTGGTAGGGATCTCAAAAAAATCGGACGTATTTGGCCTTGATATTACACTGGGAGGCAACCGGCTTGATCAGGAAACTAAAAATAATAATGTGCTGGTTAATAACTTTTTTGTGCGGGATCTGTATACTGTAGCCAACGGACAGATTAAGGATCCTCAGTATTATTACGGACGCAAAAAAGTCAATTCATTATACGGTGCTGCGGAGTTCTCCTTTAAGGATGTACTGTTTTTGAACATTACAGGCAGAAACGACTGGTTTTCTACCCTCAATCCCGAAAGCAACAGTTATCTCTATCCTTCTGTGAGTGCAAGCTATGTATTCAGCCAGTCGCTTCAGATGCCGGCATGGCTGAATTTCGGAAAAATCAGAGCAGCTTATGCGGAGGTCGGAGGTGATACAGATCCCTATGCCAATAATCTTTACTATTCACTCAATGCTAATCCGCATCTTGGACAGGCGCTGGGATCCATCGGTACAAGTGTTAGTCCCAATACCAATCTTCGCCCTCTGAAAGTGAAAGAGGCTGAGGTTGGGCTTGAGCTGAAAACACTTGGAAACCGTGTGAATATTGATCTGGCTTACTACAGGAAGAACACTATCGATGAAATCCTTGATGTGGCCGTCAGTAATACTTCCGGGTATACTTCTACCAAAGTAAATGTAGGGCGCCTCAGAAATACCGGCCTGGAAATGCTGCTAACCCTTGTACCGGTTCAAAAGGCCAATTTCGATTGGGAAACAGGATTTAATGTAACGTATAATAACAGCAAAGTACTTGAGCTTTCAGGTGATCAGACCCAGATAATAGTCGGGAGTAACGGCGACTTCACAGGGAGAGTGGCCCACGAAGTGGGTAAACCTATGGCCAGCTTGCTGGGCGCGGGTTACGCAAGGGACGCTCAGGGGAGGAAAATATTTGCTTCCAACGGAGCACCTGTTTATGACCGGGATCTGGTTTCCTGGGGAAATGCCTTGCCAAAATGGATCGGTGGATGGTCTAACACCGTGAGCTATAAAGGTTTCAGATTGAGCACGCTGGTTGATTTTAAATTCGGACATAAGCTGATTTCTGCTACCAATTATAACCTGTGGAGGCATGGTTTACACAAGGGAACGCTTGAGGGCAGAGAGGGTGGTGTGATCGGAGATGGCGTAACCGAAGACGGGCAACCGAATACAACACCTATGGAGGCGAGTGCCTATTACGGAACCATCCGGAACATTACCAGTTTCGTGGAGGATTTTGTTTACAACGCGGGTTTCCTGAAGCTGAGACAGCTGAGCCTGGGTTATCAGCTTTCGGCCAGATTAGTAGAAAAACTACCTTTTCAGTCGGTAACTTTTTCAGTGGTAAGTAATAATGTATGGGTAATCAAAAAATATACTCCCAATATTGATCCCGAACAATTCGGGCAGGCCTCTGATAACCTGTCAGGTATTGAGTCCGGTGCCTTACCATTATCGCGGAGTATAGGATTGAATGTCAACCTCAAATTTTAGTATGGTATGAAACGATTCTTATTAAAAATACTGACCCCTAAACTCATCTGGTTCTGGGCTCTGATACTGACCGGTTGTGATAACGGATTTGTAGAAACCAACACCAATCCTGTGCAACCTACTTCCATGAATCCGGTGTATTTGTTTTCCAACGCACAGCTGTCGTCTTCCTTCACCAATCATACCATGACTTACGAAATGGGTATCGTCCAGCAGATGATGAACCCCTATGCCGGCGTAAATGCCGCCGGAAATGTTAATCAGCTCAATGCAGATCAGGCGGCAGGAACATGGAATAATTACTACAACAATGTGATCAAGAGACTGGTAGACGTGCTGGATAAGACCAAAGATGCTCCTGACCGCACCAATCTGTATAATATGGCGCGTATCTGGCATTCATTTGCATTTATGATACTGACGGATACCTATGGGGACATTCCTTATGCTGAAGCGGGACTAGGCTATCTTGGAGGAAATTATTTTCCGGTATATAACACCCAGGAAGAAATTTACAATAGTATTCTTACTACCCTGGAGCAGGCTACCCATGCACTGGATGCTTCCTTACCTATGGAGACAGGTGACCTTTTTTATGCAGGAGATATTGTAAAATGGAAAAAGCTGGGTAATTCATTACTGCTCAGGGCAGCCATGCGGCTGAGTAAAGTAAATCCGGCAAAAGCAGAAGAGTTTGTAAAAAAGGCTGTTGCAGGAGGAGTAATGGACGCTAACGGAGATAATTGCTATATGCGTCATAGTTCTACTTTTGAATCTCCTTATAATTCATTTCTGAATGGTTCTGAAAAGGTGAATTTCTATCTGGGAGAACCTTTTGTGGAATTTCTGAAAACTTCTGCAGATCCCCGTTTACCTGTGATTGCAGTCAAGTATGAGAATCCGTCCTCTAACCCGGGCTCTACCCCTGAAGATAATGACCCGTCCAGACAGTTTGGTATGCCGTTTGGATATGATAATCTTACGATCGCTACTGCTCCCGGATTTCAGGGGACAGTCGGCGCAGGTTATAAATACTCCCAGGTCAACCGCGCCACCCTTGTTAAACTGGATGCTCCTATGTTTTTTGTTACGTATTCGCAAACTTCCCTTTTGCTGGCCGAAGCTGCTGTCAGAGGCTGGACAAACGGTGATGCTGAAGAATTGTACAGGGCAGGTATTCAGGCACATTTTGACCAGTTGAAACAATATGATGAAAATGCAGTAGTTGATGTGACCAAGGCAGCTGCTTTTCTGAATAACGCTGTACTGACTTCCGGAAAAGAACTGGAATTGATTAATACCCAGTATTGGGTATCCTCTTTTCTGAACGGTCCTGAAGCCTGGGCCAATTTCAGACGTAGCGGTTTTCCGGCATTAAAACCCAATCCATACCCTGGCAAAACCATCAGAGGCGATTTTATCAATCGCCTGGTTTATCCGATCAATGAATCGGTTGTGAACCGTGAAAATTATAATGCGGCAGTCAGCAGAATAGGTGCCGATGATCTGGATACAAAAATCTGGTGGGATAAGTAACAGCTCTTTTATTCAATGTCTAATCAAATTAATTGTTAAATGAAAAAACTGACTTTTCTGATTACCGCACTCCTGACTTCTGTGCAGTTATTTGCGCAAAGTGTCACTCCATCCAAAGAGGTGATCGTTTCCATGACTCACGCATGGAAAGGCGAGCGCTTTGAAGATGGGCGCCCGAAAATCTCTGATGCTCTTCTGGAGCGGCTGAGAAATATCTCCATTGAAGAAGCCTGGGGTGTACTCAGGAACAAGGGATATAATAATCAGTTTGAGGGGGACTGGATTATTATGCACCCGGACAGTGCCATGTCAGGACGCGTGGTTACCGCTCAGTATATGCCCATGCGACCGGATTTTCATGATAAATTCCGTGAGCTGGGTATAGAAGAAGGCCGTGGGAAATCCGGATTTACCAATTCCTGGCCGATTGAAATACTCAAAAACGGAGATGTATACGTAGCTGACGGGTATGGTAAAATTGCAGATGGAACCCTGATAGGCGATAATCTGGGTAATTCTATTTATGCCAAATCACAAAGAGGAGTTGTATTCTACGGGTCGGTCCGTGATATGGCAGGGTTGCTTCGTATTAAGGGCTTTAACGCCTGGATAAAAGGAGAGGACCCGTCATATATCAAGGATATGATGCTGACAGGAATTAATGTTCCCATCCGGATTGGCAGAGCCACAGCTATGCCCGGAGACGCTATACTGGCCAAAAAAGGCGGCGTTATTTTTGTTCCGGCACACTTGGTTGATGAGGTGGTGATTACTTCCGAAGTCACTGCGCTAAGAGATGAATTTGGTCATCTCAGGCTTAGGGAAGGGAAATATTCACCTGGTGAAATAGACAGTAATTGGAGTGATACCATTAAAAAGGATTTTCTCCATTGGGTCAATAACTATCCGGGTAAACTGCCCATGAGCAAAAAAGAACTTGATGACTATCTCAAAGAGCGCAATTATTAATAAACAACCAAACCTGATCTGATATGAAAAGCATTTTAAAGGATATTCTCGCTGAAAATAAAAGGATTGAAAAAGAAGAAAAAATTTGTGCAGAAACGGAACTGAGAGATCCGGCAACAAAAGATAACAGAAGGAATTTTCTGAAGAAAACAGCGGTCGGCGGCATAGCATTGGGCGGGTTTATGACCATGCCCATTGAAGATACCCTTGCCCAGGCTACCTCCAGGGTGAACCGGGCCTCAAAACCTTCTGAACTGAAGATTACTGATATGCGCTATTGCGTGGTACAGAATGTCGGAAGAACCCCGATTATTAAAATTGAGACCAACCAGGGAATTTACGGATTAGGTGAGGTAAGGGACGGTGCTGATGAACGTTATGCCTTAATGCTCAAAAGCAGGTTGCTGGGCCAAAACCCCTGCAATGTGGAACAGCTGTTTAAAATGATTAAGCAATTCGGGTTCCATGGCCGGCAGGCAGGTGGTGTATGTGCGGTTGAAATGGCACTGTGGGATCTGTGCGGAAAGGCATATAACGTTCCGTGCTGGCAATTACTGGGAGGAAGATACCGTGATAAGGTAAGGCTGTATGCCGATACCCCTGAATTTAAAAGTCTGGATGAATTCAAGGAAAAAATCAAATACAGAACGGTTACGCAAGGCTATTCCTGGCTGAAAATGGATGTGTCTATCGGGTTGTTAAGAGGACAGGAAGGTGGATTGGTAAATAATGAATTCTGGGGTGGCGCTTATTCTCAGTGGGGTGGCGACTATCATTCCTATGCCAATACAAAGCATCCGTTCACAGGAGTTCAGATAACAGAAAAAGGCCTTGAAATCATGGCTAAGGTGGTGGAGGATGTACGCAGTATAGTTGGGTACCAGATTCCTATTTCAACAGACCATTACGGGCACTTTGATCTCAACAACAACATCAGACTGGGTAAGGCGCTGGAAAAATACAGGCTGGCATGGCTGGAAGATATGGTATCATGGGAATATACCGAGCAATGGAAACAAATTACGGAAGCACTGGAGACACCTACACTAACCGGCGAAGATATTTACCTGAAAGAGGGTTTTAAACCATTGATTGATGCTCATGCGGTAGATATTGTACATCCGGATCTGGCATCCTCCGGCGGTTTGCTGGAAACCAAGCGAATAGGTGATTATGCTGAAGAACACGGAATTGCTATGGCGATGCACTTTGCCGGAACACCGGTAAGTTTTATGGCGAATGTACATTGTGCGGCTGCTACACAGAATTTTCTGTCACTTGAACATCACTCTGTAGATGTGCCGTGGTGGGAGAATCTGGTCAGGACCACTGACGGGCGAAAACTTATTGACAAAGGATATGCTGTAGTACCGCTGGATGCTCCAGGACTTGGCATTGAACTGAATGATGACGAAGTAAAACAACATCTGAACCAGAAGGATAAAACCTATTTTGCTCCGACCACGGAATGGGATGATAAACGCTCGCACGACAGACTCTGGAGCTAGACAACCGGACCAGCAGTAAAAATCGGGGTATTCATTTGATGAATGCCCCGATTTTAAGTATAAATAAGAAGACGGCTGCTTTCCCTAGCATAAAATCCTAAACATTTTTATGGACCGGTTTAAAATCGCTTTTTTAATTTCTGCTGTTTTCGCAGCATTGGCATTGATTTTCTATGTCAATGACAATCTGACCCTTACGGGTTGGTCTGTGTTTTTATTTTGGATGATGCTGGGTTTAGGTACCCGAGGCTATGATCATCTGAAAGGCTATACATACACGATCATGATTTTTGCTGCTGTAAGTATAGCGTTGTTTTTTCCATGGTATCTTGATGAATGGGGAGGTTTCAAGCTGACAATGCTGATCACCCCGCTGATTCAGCTCATTATGTTCGGTATGGGCACTTCCATGAGTGTCGGAGATTTTGTCGGTGTTGCGAAAATGCCCAAAGGGGTACTGGTAGGTATAGTCAGTCAGTTTTCCATTATGCCCTTTCTGGGATTTACCCTGGCCAGTATCAGCGGGTTTGAGGCGGAAATCGCAGCAGGTATGATTCTGATCGGGTGCTCTCCGAGCGGAATGGCATCTAACGTAATGTCTTACCTGGCTAAGGCTAACCTGGCGCTTTCCATTACCATTACGGCTATGACCACCTTAATGGCCCCTTTTGCGACTCCTTTTTTAATGAAATTACTGGCGGGCGCATTAATCGAAATTAACATACTCGATATGATGTGGGATATTGTCAAAATGGTGATTATTCCTATCGGAGCCGGGCTGTTGTTTAACAAGTTACTGAGTGGGAAGTCGAAATGGGTGGATGACGCCATGCCCGTTGTTTCTATGGCCGGAATCGGATTTATTATTGCTATCATTACAGCTGCAGGAAGAGACAGCCTCCTGAATATAGGCCCTATGCTGATGTTTTTTGTATTGATCCACAATACTTTTGGTTATGCTTTGGGATATCTTTTCGGAAAAGCAGTTAAAATGGATGAAAGAGATTGCCGCACCATTGCGATAGAAGTAGGAATGCAGAATGGCGGACTGGCCTCGGGGATCGCTAAGGAAATGGGTAAAATCGCTACAGTAGGACTGGCACCTGCTATTTTCGGACCGCTGATGAATATAACAGGTTCAATTCTGGCATCTTACTGGCATAAAAGACCACCCAAAGGTCATGAGAGAGAATAATTCTTCTCCCGGAATGACAGTTATTTTCATAAACATTGGTTACAAAATGACTATTGATCGTTATTTTGCCGGATTAATGAGAAATTCAGATCGCTGTATATTGTTTTTCTTATTTTGAGGGAGTTTTTGACAGGTTCAGATAATTTGGGAAATGTTAATCAATGTTTAAAAAGATTTTATTCGCATTGTTGTTTGTACTGGTACTTGGCGGGCTTTATTACCGTGAATTGCTGAGTTATGGATGGATGCAGGCAAAGGGACAGTTACATATATTATGGAATGTACAGGATGTTACGGATATTCTGAATGACCCTCTTTATCCTGATTCTCTGAAAAACCGGATAAGGCTGATTGAAGAAATCAAACAATTTGGCTACGATTCACTGGGAATAAAACCTTCAAAAAACTATACAACTTTCTATGATCAGAAAGGAAAGCCCATACTATGGGTCATAACAGCTGCGCCAAAATATAAACTGGAACCGTATGAATGGCATTTCCCTGTATTAGGCACATTTCCCTATAAAGGATTTTTTGATTCAACACGTGCGGTTGCTGACATTGAATTATTGAAAATGCAAGGTTTTGATACAGATATGGGGGAAGTGTCAGCGTGGTCAACATTGGGTTATACAAAGGATCCCATACTTTCCGGGATGCTGGAAAGATCGGTCGGTAATCTTGCCAGTCTCATTTTACATGAACTTACACATGGTACACTGTTTGTAAAGAATAACCTGGAATTAAATGAAAACCTGGCTACTTTCGTCGGGGATTGGGGCGCTCAGAGGTTTCTGGCCAGTAAATATGGATCTGATTCCAGGGAATTAAGGCAATATGAATTCTCTAAAAAATACAGGGATGCTTACGCAATCCATATTATGAACGGAACGCGTCAACTGGATAGTCTGTATGCAGGTTTTACAGACGCTATGCCGGAGTCTAGTAAAGATGCATTAAAAAACATGATGATTTCACAGATCATGACAAGTGCCGATACACTAATGGGGAACACCCTGACGTTGAACAGGAAGACTGGCCGCAATGAAAGTTTGCCTAATAATGCCTATTTTACCGGTTTTAAAACCTATAAGGCAAAACAAAATGTCTTTAAAGAAGAATTTGAGCAGAAATTCGATTCAGATTTTAACAGATATATGGAATATCTGAAATTGAAATACCCGTCTATGTGATCAGAAATACGCTTATGATGAAGGTAAAAAAACTATACATACCCCTGCTTTGCTTATTATGTGCCGGATTTCTGGGATTCAATGCGATGCATAGTTACCGGATTATACCCAATAAAAGTTTCGGGCAAGGTGAACGGATCGAATACCGTGTTCATTATGGATTTATCAATGCCGCTACCGCAAAGGTGGAGGTAAGCAAAGGGATTGTCCATGTTAACCAGAGACCCTGTTACCGAGTGACCATTACCGGACGAACTGTGGGTGCATTTGATCTTATTTCAAGAGTAAGGGATACATGGAGATCGCACCTGGATACGGCAGCCATTTTGCCGCAGTCGTTTGAGCGAAAAATTCAGGAAGGAAAATACAGACTGGATGAAACTGTCGTTTTTGATCATGCTAATAAAAAGGCTTTTGTTACGAGCAAAAAAAGGGAGCAGGACCATGTGAAGTTTGATATTCCGGCAGAAGTTCAGGATATCGTAGGGAGCTACTATTATCTGAGAACAATCAATTTTAAGAATGTAGCGGTAGGGGAAGTAGTGGAAATTCCGGTTTTTTTTGATAATGAAGTCTACCGTCTGAAAGTAAAATTTGCAGGGAAAGAAACCGTAAAAACAAAGTTCGGCAGGCTTGAAGCTTTCAAATTGATTCCATTTGTGCCTTCCAATAAATTTTTTAAAGGCGAAAATCCGATGACCATCTGGGTTTCCAATGACATAAATAAAGTGCCTTTGAAAGTAGAGGTAGATTTGAAAATCGGTTCGCTTGATATGGATTTAATGGACTACGGAGGATTAAAAACGGAGTTTAACTGGTTTTGATTTTCCGGCTACGTTTTATACGCCATTCCTGAAACCATCGGAAGGGGCGGGGAAGACCGTTTTTCCGGACAGATATAAACCGGATAGGTTCAGCTCCGAAGCTCCGGTAATAATCCGCGATGTTTTTTACCTCCGGGCTTTCAAAATCAAAAGTATGCGCACCCGCACCGGTCTGCTTGAAGTACTGATCCAGTAACCAGGTTCTCGCATTACCTTTTCTACCTTTTTCATCAGCGGCATTAAATAGGTAATAATGCTTTCCGGCGGTATATGCCACTAAAATGCCGGCATGAACAGTGCCATCAGAGACAGCGTACCACAACCGGGCCATTTTGTGCTGCAGCAGTAGCGTAGCTAATCGGGCAAGCCATTTATAACTATCGTGATGAATCCCGTTTTCAAAGTTGGTCAGATGATTTTCATCAAAAAGCCTGATCAGGGGAGAAATATCATCAGAATCTGATAATTCCCAATTGCAGCGGTAGGATCGTTTCAGGTTGACTATCCTGTCTGGCGTATAGGAAAATGGTGTTTTATCCTCAGGGATCTCCAGCCAGTGTGTGGTTAACAGTTGTACAGTAAACTGATATTGTTGCGACAATGCAGAAAGCAGAAATGAATCATGGGCGGGATGGAATGAATAGCCGGATACATACCAGAATTCTCTTGTGAATTTTGAAAGAAAAACAGCAATTACTTCTTCTGGTATTTTCTCCGGAGAAAAAATACCCAGGTACTGACAATAGAAAGGTTGTGATACTACTTTTAAAAACCATTTGTTCCGGATAGGTACCGGCATCACAATCATGTATCCATTCTCAACAGTAGAAACCAATGCTTTCCAGCCGGGAGAAACGGCATCAAGATACCAGCTATAGGCATATAAACAGGAAAACCGCGCATGATCTATGCAACGGTTCCATAATACTGTGTCAATTTCTTTCCGGTTGAGCAAAACCGGTTCCATTATTGAAAATTGGGCCGTAATTTATGAATGGTATTATCAACGTCGGTATTAGAAGTCATCAGCATATTAATCGACTGAATAGAATGAATAACCGTACTGTGATCGCGCCCTCCAAAATGGTAACCAATTGATTTGAGTGGTAAATCAGTATATTCTTTTGCAAAGTACATAGCCATTTGTCTTGGATATACAAACGCCTTTTTCCGGCTTTTGCTTTTAAGATCGGCAACGGTAATTTCAAAGTAATCGGCAATCACCTCCTGAATGGTATCAATGGTTATCTCCTTGTTCTCTTCCATTACGATATGACGGAGCGTATTTTTTGCCAGCTCCACGTCAATTTCTCTCCTGGTAAGAGATGCCTGAGCCATCAGTGAGATAATGACACCCTCCAGTTCACGTATATTGGTATTCACACTGTGGGCTACATATTCAATTACATTATAAGCGATATCGATACCTTCTGCCTGCAGTTTTCGCTGAATGATGGCAATCCGTGTTTCAAAATCCGGTGTCTGAAGATCAGCCGTAAGACCCCATTTGAAACGGGACAACAGACGATCCTGCAAACCCTGTAAATCCCGGGGTGCACGGTCACTGGTCATAATAATCTGCTTGCCCAGCTGGTGCAGGTGATTGAAAATATGAAAAAATGTATCCTGGGTTTTCTCCTTACCCGACATGAACTGCACATCATCAATAATGAGTGCATCCACCTTCATGTAAAAATCAGTAAAATAATGGAGTGTATTGTTTTTAATGGCGTTGATAAACTGATTGGTAAACTTTTCAGAAGAGACATATACCACATTTTTATTGGGATAATGTCCTTTAATATAGTTACCGATCGCCTGTACAAGATGCGTTTTCCCTAGTCCCACGCCTCCGTAAAGCATCAGTGGATTAAAGGAGGTAAGGCCTGGTCTTTGTGCAACCGCCTGACCGGCAGAACGTGCAAGCCGGTTACAGTCACCTTCAATAAAACTATCAAAAGAATAATTGGTATTCAGATAACTGTCAAGCTGCAGAGAGTCCGGATCCTTGACAGGTGCGGCTGGTGTCCTTCTGGGATCTGTTTCAAAATTATCTGGTTTGGACCAATCATGGTTTTGAGAGGTTGTTACGTTCATTGTCAACGGATTGTTCCTTCCGTTGCCTGTATCAACGATAATGGAATATTCCAATGTTCCATCCCTCCCAATGGCATAATCAAGAGCCTGCCTTAGCAAATGAACATAATTGTCTTCCAGCCACTCATAAAAGAACTGACTGGGTACCTGAATAGTTAACGCCTTACCAGTGAAGCGATAAGGTTTGATAGGTTCAAACCAAGTCTTATAACTTTGTTCAGGAATGCCTTCTCTTATCACTAAGAGGCATTTTTCCCAAATAAGGTCCGCTTCTTTCTGATTTACAATCCTTTCCAAGGTGTTATTTTCGATGTATCCAGGTGTCATATTTGTAGGGATTGCAAAGATAGCAAATTAGCAACAGTTGCTTACCATAATTGGAATCCTAAATTAGGGAATAACTCCAATTTTAACAATGGTTGATTTTTGCTCTATAAGAAAAATCCAATATTACTGCAAGCTGTCTGGTCTGATTGGATTGACGTGATTAAAAAAATGTAACAGAAAATTTTAGCATAATTTTTAAAAAAAATATATTCAAAAATATGCTTAATTAATTCGATTAATTTTATAATGAAACCCTAAGCCTGGCTTCTTGCAGTTCATGCGGATAAGATTTTTTCAATAGGTTTTATAAATGAAAATATAGTTTATATATGCCCTGAAAACCGGTTCAGGGTTCTCGGGCTGATTAGAACAGGCAGATCATGATAATAGTTCTAAGAAAAGTAGCTTACAGGAAAAAATTGTTTGGGGAATGTAGGCATAAGCCTGAATTTTGTATGTTTTATTAACATCTTTGCATTGAAGTCCATGTTACCTGACCCGTTAGAATGAAATCAGCTACTTATATAACAACATCCATTTTTGACCTTTTTAAAGTAGGGCCCGGTCCATCGAGTTCACATACCATCGGTCCTATGAAAGCAGCCTTTCGCTTCAGAAAGGATCTTGAAGCGTTTTGTGAACAGCACCCTGAAGAAGATGAACTCAGCATCATTGTTCATTTATATGGTTCGTTAAGTGCTACCGGGAAAGGGCACGGTACTGACAAGGCTGTACTGGGCGGATTGCTGGGTTGGCTTCCTGAAAACTGTGACCCTGTACAGTTATCTGCTTTATTGGAAAAGCCCGGTGAAAGCTATGCGATTTCAGCGGGGGGGAAGGAAATTGTGGTGAAGCCTGATTTTATTGTCTTTGAAAAGCGAAAGTATGTTTCCCCCCACCCGAACACTTTGGTGTTGTGCCTGATCAATAACAGGGGAGAAGCTCTGCTGGAAAGTGAGTATTATTCGGTAGGTGGCGGGTTTATTCAGAAAAAGGGCGAGGTTGAAAGTACAGTTGATCCGGCCGTATTACCTTATCCTTATTCGACAATGGATGAATTGAAAGAGCATCTTAAGACGGGAGTTTCTCTGACCGACCTGATGATAGCCAATGAAACTGCGGTTTCAGGACTTAACAGGAAGGAAATCATGTCGGGGATTGATAAAATACTGTCAGTAATGCATAAGGCCGTCAGGAGAGGCTTAAAAAATAAGGGTGTTTTGCCAGGGAAAATAAAACTGACACGAAAAGCACCGGTGTTGTTTGATCAGGCACGTCAGCAGGCACAATCTTCTGATGGTTTCCTCCTTTTCCTGAATAGTTATTCCCTGGCGGCTTCAGAAGAAAATGCAGCCGGCAATATAGTAGTTACAGCACCTACATCCGGCGCATCCGGTGTAATACCCGGTTTAACTTACCTGATGAAACATCATTTTCATCATAATCCGGATAAGATGAGAAATGGCATGCTGGCTGCCGCCGCTATTGGTTTTCTGGTAAAACATAATGCAAGTATTTCAGGAGCCGAAATGGGTTGTATGGGAGAAGTAGGTACTGCTTCCGCTATGGGAGGCGCCATGCTCGCTTATAGTGCAGGGAAATCCATTCAGGTAGTGGAAGCTGCCGCTGAAATCGGTATTGAACATCATCTGGGAATGACGTGCGATCCTATTGGCGGCTATGTGCAGATACCGTGTATTGAACGGAACGCGATGGGAGCTGCCAAAGCATACAATGCCTATTTGCTGGCTTCATCCGGAGCGTCCGTTTTTCAGAAAATATCACTTGACAGTGTGATCAAAGTTATGAAAGCAACAGGCAGAGATATGTCTAAGAAATATAAAGAGACTTCAGAAGGTGGGTTGGCATTAAGTATGACAGAATGTTAAAAATGTAATTTTTTTAGAACAGAACTATACTTTTATAGTAAATTCGCCAAATTTAATTCCAAAATACTTAATGAAACCATTAGAAACGACTTCAAAATCTGCTGTCTCACATTTATTTAGTGCCCCGGTTATTGTTGCTGCCCTTGGCTATTTTGTTGACATATATGATCTTCTACTGTTTGGAATAGTAAGAATTCCAAGTCTCAGAGATCTGGGACTTTCTGAATCCGAAATATCCAGTGTTGGAGCCAGTATTCTTAACTGGCAAATGGCCGGCCTTTTATTGGGCGGAATCCTCTGGGGTGTCCTTGGTGATAAAAAAGGGCGTCTGTCTGTTTTATTCGGATCTATTTTAACCTATTCTCTGGCGAATATCGCCTGTGGATTTGTACAGGATCCTTTTGTTTATAAAATCCTGCGCTTTATTGCAGGTGTTGGGTTAGCGGGTGAGCTTGGAGCAGGTATAACACTTGTTTCGGAAATTCTCCCCAAACATCTGAGAGCAATAGGTACTTCGCTTGTAGCCGGTATCGGATTACTCGGCGCCATTGTGGCCTATTTTACCGTGGAGATGTTTGACTGGCGCTATGCTTATTTTATCGGCGGAGGATTGGGGGTTACCCTGCTGCTGCTGAGGGTAGGTGTATTTGAGTCCGGTATTTTTGAGCATCTCAAGAACCAGCATAATGTATCCAAAGGGAATTTCTTTTCTTTGTTTTCCAACAAAGACCGGCTGAGCCGTTATCTGAAATGTATCGGAATAGGTATACCTACCTGGTTTGTGATTGGTATTCTTGCTACTTTCAGTAATGAATTCGGTAAGGCGATGGGCATTTCTGAAGATATCGTTCCCGGGCTTTCGATTATGTGGTGTTACGTTGGACTGTCAGTAGGAGATTTATTGAGCGGTGTAATCAGTCATGCACTGGAGAGTCGTAAAAAGGCTGTTTTCGTGTTGATGTTTTTCGCATTTATCTGTTCAGTGTTTTATTTGTACGGAGGAATAGACAGCCCCACAAAATTCTACTTTGTGGTTACTTTACTTGGATTCGGTATTGGTTACTGGGCGATGTTTGTGACTATCGGTGCCGAGCAGTTTGGTACCAACTTAAGAGCGACTGCAGCTACCACCGTTCCTAATATGGTCAGAGGTACTGTGGTGGGTATGACTACTCTTTTTGGTCTCTTTAAAGAATCTTTTACTGTAATAGATGCAGGTGCACTGGTAGGTATTATTTGTTTTGCAATTGGTTTTTACTGCACACTCACCATTTCAGAAACACACGGCAAAGACCTCAACTTTCTGGAAGAATAACCTGTCGTATGGTATCCTTTATGGTTTGATTTAAATTTCAGAAAATATATTTTTTCTCCCTTGCAACTTTTTCCGTTTTTCTTACCTCTTTGGTACAGATAGTTATAAAATGGAAAGAGTTGCTTTTTTTTTCTATCGCGAATAAAAAAACAAGGTACTATGTATTGCATAATACCATAATTTATTTACCTTTGTAACGTATTCATTATAAACCTTTAGCTGTACGCGGTCATGAGAAATAAGAGATTGGTACTTGTAATGTTGCTGGTGATATTCAGTATGTCACAGTCAGGTGCGACAGGTTTTGTTCCTAATATGTTTGTCGCACAGAAGAAATTGAATAAATCGGTCAGAGTTGCGAACACCACGAAAATAACCAAAACAAACGATCAGCTGACTATTGAATTCAAGGAGAAAAAAAGCGTATCTGAAAGTGAGAAAAAACCTTCTGAAGCCTATTTTTCCGAGGTAAAAGAATCCGTTGAGTTAGAATCTGCAACAACATCTATTACACGTTTTATATTCAAATGGATGGTTTCATACCTTTCTATGGGGCGGGTAGGCTGAGACAGATGCTTTTATTTCTTGAATTTAAATATTGACAAGCCGATATAACCCATAGAAATACGTTTATTCCTGGCGGGAAATATACCCGTGACATTAGAGAACCCAACGAAGATAGGCCCGAAATGAGCTGTAAGTCCGAGATTGGGTTTTTTGTTTCCTTTCACAATAGTAACCGGAAAAGCCAGATCAAAATCATCATCTTCAAAACGAGGCGTAATCATGATATAATCGGGCTGGTAAATATTTCTGAAGTCTTCGTTCGGTGTATGTAAAGCTTTGGTTTTACTGATATTAATGAAAAATGAGCGTGCCAGCTGAACGTCCGCATCAATATGTAAAGCCGCAGGTAATTCAGGATGTGGCATGTTATATTCGTCTACCGGATTTCCCTTGAAAACCTGCATAAAGCCGGTTGCTCCGTGGTCTGCAATAGTTTCAAGTTCTGGCTGACGGACAGAAACTTTTTCTGCGGTACCTTCTTCAATGTGCTGTTGTGTGTGATCATAGCTTATTTTACCCATATCTGTAACAGAGGCTGATATCCTGAGGAGATAATCAGGGCTGTCATTATAGACTTCTTTGTTTTTTGTCCATACTGACCCTATTTCATACGAAATGCCCAGGTCGTAAGCCCAACCGCTTCCATAGTCATTACCATTGAGAACAGGCCGCAACCCGGTTTTTTTCATCGGACTGGAGTAACCGCTTTCATAAATTGCATTTTCCAGAACCAATTCTTTTGAAAGTGCCGGATCTGCCGGTGAATTTACCTGAAAACGTTCAATGTTTCCTTTTATATACGATAGCCTTGCGCCAGTGATTCTTTTTCCCGTAGCCCCGATTCTCAGATGTTGTATATCAGATTTAATCAGACTGACACCATACGAGAAAGCGATTTCAGAAAAGCTCTGCTGAGTCAGATCAAAAGCGCCCCATGAGCCGGACGAGGGAACGGAGAGATCCGTGTCCATTCTTTTGGCGTATAGCTGCCCGATTGTTTCCGGGATATTAGTTCCCTGTATATAACCTCTCGTCCTGAACTGAATAGCGAATCCATGTCTTTCACCAGCCGAAAATAATACAGAAGGCCAGCGTATATCAGAAGTCAGGTAGATCGGATCGGAGGTAGTTAACGAACCCATTGTCCGCGAACGTCCGTAAATTTCCTTACTTGAGCCTGAGGCAAGAATAGGTGTCAGAAATGCATTACGACCGATAAAATCGAAATACCGGTTATTAATGGAGCCTCCCATGGTAAGTACATTGACCTGAAACTGATAGCGGGTGCCCCCAAGTGCCGCCGGATTATAGGTTGTGCGGTAAAGGCCCCCGTTATTGCTTATTTCCATTCCGGGTATTTGCTGGGCTTGGGAGATGATTCCAACAGAAGAAAGTATAAACGAAGAAATTAACGATCTGAAATTTAGCATTTTAAAATGGCTGTGGATAATTGATAATGGCTTGTTTCTGATATTTCCGTAGCTGTAAATTTACATCGCTGATGATAAAACGAAAAAACTGAACGAATATGACTTACAGAGGTAACTCTTCTGAAACAAACGCAGGAAAAACAGGTTATCTGCACAGGTAAAGATTTTTTTTACGCTGTACTCAATACTAATAGAAGGTATCCCGGCAGGGAGCTTCAGGTTCATTTTCAGACTGATCACAGTAACGGGTCTTCATTCCAAAAACAAGGCTGCCTCCTGAACAGAAGACAGCCTTAAGCGAATTGAAATTTCCTGATCAGCGGTTCATTGAAATAAGAAATTCTTCATTATTTCTGGTGCCTTTCATGTTATCCAGCAGGAAGTCCATAGATTCAATGGCATTCATGTCAGACATATGTTTTCTGAGAATCCAGACTTTTTGCAAAGTTTCCTTGTCAAGCAGTAAGTCTTCGCGGCGGGTACCTGATGCTACAACATCAATAGCGGGGAACATCCGCTTATTGGAAAGCTTGCGGTCGAGCTGAAGCTCCATGTTACCGGTTCCCTTAAATTCTTCAAAGATCACCTCATCCATTTTAGATCCCGTGTCAATTAATGCGGTGGCAATAATGGTTAAAGAGCCTCCGTTTTCGACGTTCCGCGCTGCTCCGAAAAATCTCTTGGGTTTGTGAAGCGCATTTGCATCCACACCACCTGAAAGGATTTTACCTGAAGATGGTACTACTGTATTATAGGCACGTGCAAGACGGGTAATGGAATCCAGCAGGATGACCACATCATGACCACATTCAACCATACGTTTGGCTTTTTCAAGGACAATGCTGGCTACTTTAACGTGGCGGTCGGCCTGTTCGTCAAAAGTGGAAGCAATAACCTCCGCTTTTACACTGCGCTGCATATCGGTCACTTCTTCCGGGCGCTCGTCAATAAGCAGGATGAGCAGGAATACTTCAGGGTGATTACGGGTAATGGCATTCGCAATTTCTTTCAGAAGAACCGTTTTACCGGTTTTGGGCTGAGCAACAATCATACCCCGTTGTCCTTTACCAATGGGAGCAAACAGATCCAGAATACGTGTAGACATCATATCCGGACGGGTGCTGAGATTAAGCCGTTCTTCAGGGAAAAGCGGTGTCAGATATTCAAAGGGTATACGGTCTCTGATTTCTTCTGTGGTTTTACCATTGACCGTTTCAACTCTTAATAAGGCAAAATATTTTTCACCTTCTTTTGGAGGACGAATCTGTCCCTTTACGCTATCACCTGTTTTTAAGCCAAACAGTTTGATTTGCGAAGGGGATACATATATATCATCCGGACTGGCCAGGTAATTGTAATCTGCTGAACGAAGGAAACCATAGCCTCCGTCCTGCATAATTTCAAGTACACCTTCGTTAACAATCAGTCCGTCAAATTCACGAACATAGGTGTTATACGATTTCTTGATTTTGTTGTGAAACTCATTTTGCGGGGGTGATGAAACCGGTCGCTTTTCAGTATCAGCTTTGGCTTCAGCGGGTTTTTCTGCCGTCTTTTCTGCTGAAGGCTGTTCAGGGGAAGAGGTATCGGTATCCGGAGTAGTGTCTGCTTCCTGATCCAGGTCAATAGCACTCAGTTCTTCAATTTCTTCTTCCAGTAAGTCGTCATTAAGGGCAGTGTCAAATAAAAACTCGATGTTTTCGGGTTCTTCAATCTTTACTTTCTTCTGAAAGAGTGGGGCAGGCTCAGGAGTGTTTACAGCCCTGGGCCTTCTTGGTGCTGGTTTTTTGGAGCCATCTTCCGGCGTAGCGGAAGAATAAGCCGGCTGTGCGGCCGGAACAGCCGTAACAGGCTTTCTTACCCGTTTTTTGCGGGGTTCTGCTTCTGATGCTTCCTGGCCGGATTCGTTTGACTGTTGAGCTTGCTGATCTAAAATTTTATAAACCAGATCCTTTTTAGTGAGTTTATAAAAATCTTTTACGTCGAACTTTTCAGCAATTTCCTTTAACTCAGACAAGAGTTTTAGATTTAGTTCTTCAATTGTAAGCATATAATAGTGATAGAGCGTAAAGTCTGGCTTTACAGAATATTAGATTGAGTGATGTATACGAAATTTAATGTCAACATTAAATTGTATCCTGCGATTGATAGATAAGACAGTGTTGATATAATATTACAGGTTGTTGCTAATAAAAATTAACCATGGAGTTGAAAAGCGCTGCTGCTATTTTTTGATCAGTACATAGGTAACAAGCAGAACCTGAAATTGTTTAACGTAAAAAGCAATAATAAATAAAGGAAATTAACTTTTGATAAAGCTCGCAGGAATTCTGTTTGCTGTTATTATGGAATGGACAAAGGAATAGGGCTCCCCGATGTTTAATCCTTTTGCAAAAATATCAGTTTCAAATTTAAATTGCAAATTTGATAGTAGATAAATTAGTTTTTCTTGCGCGAATAACAGAATTTTGCAATGCATGAATATAGTAGTCGACTCCGGAAATACTTTTTCAAAAATTGGTTGGTTTGAGCAAGGGAAGCTGCTCGACTGTCGTTATGGGCTGCTGTTTAATGAGTTAACAGAAATAATAAATGCTTCCGAATCCATTCCGGATTCCATACTTTACTCTTCTGTGGGTACACCTGTTGAAGTTTTCAGGGAACATCTGCAACTTCAGGTGCCGGTTTTACATCTTACCCATACGATGCCTGTACCTCTCGGGAAAAACTATCAGACACCGGAAACCTTAGGTGTGGACAGGATTGCTGCTGCGACCGGGGCCGTAACGGTTTGCGGACACGGGAACGTACTGGTGATTGATATGGGAACATGCATTACCTGTGATTACGTTGACAGTAATGAGGTTTTTCAGGGCGGAATGATTATTCCGGGTATGAGAATGCGCTTTAAAGCCATGCATACTTTTACTGCCAGATTACCGTTGGTAGAAGCAACGCTCCGGCCTGAGTTAATCGGGAAATCAACCGCTTCCTGCATGCAGAGTGGTGTAATGAATGGGATTATTTCGGAAATTAACGGAATTATTGAAATTTTCAGAATCAATTATCCGGATTGCAACGTAGTTATATGTGGGGGGGATTTGTCTTTTTTTGAAAATCATATCAAACCGCCCATATTTGCAGTTCCGGAGCTTGTACTTATCGGACTTAACAGAATTTTACAATACAATGTGGCTAAAAAGTAGAAATAGCATAGTACCATTCATTTTTTTTATTGCCGGTTTTTTGTACAGCAGTAAAGTTTTTTCCCAGGGGCTCGGAAACTCTCCTTATTCTGTTTTGGGAATTGGAGAAATTTATAGTGATGCCTTTGCCGGAACACAGGGTGCCGGCGAAGCAGGTGTTGCCTATAGTAACGGTTTCAATATCAATAATGTGAATCCCGCACTATGGGTAAAAGGAATGCACACTATGTTCGAATTTGGTACCATTGCTCAATATAAGAAAGTACAGGATATGAACTCCAGTCAGCGTGACCTGGGAGGAAACCTGGCTTATCTTGGATTGTCTCTTCCTGTAGCCCGTAACTGGACTGTCGGTATATCGCTGAAACCTCATAGTTTTGTCGATTATGAAAGCCGTTTTTCTTCTAAGGTTTCCGGGACAATATATGATGCCTATTACAGCTATAACGGAAAAGGCGCCATTAATCAGGCTTCGCTGGTAAACAGCTTTAGAATCGGAAAGTATTTCACGGCCGGTCTGGAAGTGTCTTATCTGTTTGGAAATGTAACCAAGAGTGCCAACGCGCAGATGTCGTTCGGTGACGGCAATGATTATCTGGTGAGTAAAAATGACAAGATTAACTATGCTGATGTGCTGGTCAAAGGTGGGGTTACAGCTATGTTGCCACTGAAAAAAGATAATAAACTGAATCTTCATTTGGGAGGGACTTATTCTCTTGGCAATGATGTAAATTCATCCCAGACTTCGACTTTTGAACTTACAAAGGGTTCATATGTGATCGGAAATCCTGATACACTGATTGCTGACAGGTCCAGAAGCTTTTATCTACCCCATAACTTCAGGGTAGGGACAACACTGGCTGCTCCTTATCACTGGGCACTGTCTGTGGATTATCAGTACCAGGCCTGGGGTGAGTATAACAACAGACAGGAGGTAACCTCTGGTAAAATGGTTGACGTTGGTAAAATTCATGTAGGTGCAGAATACATTCCAAGGATTACTTCTACCCGTTTCTTTGATGTTGTTACTTACAGGGTAGGTTTTAATCACGGCAAAATGCCTTATGCTATTACAGGCGTTGATTTGAAAGAAACCAACGTCAGCTTAGGTTTTTCTTTCCCGATTGGCGGACGTTCTGCCAATTCGCTTAACCTGACATTCATTGGAGGGCAACGGGGCGTTATTTCCAGAAACAGTGTAAAAGAACAATACGGCAGAGTAGTGCTCGGCTTTACGCTGGCTGACAGATGGTTTGAAAAAATGAAAATTGATTAATACAAAATTATCAGGTAAATGATTTTTTTACGGATGAAAACAGATCAGCAATTTCTTTTTCTGAAAAGAATTGTGTTTGTGATTTTGTCCGTTTTTTTATGGAGCGGATGCAAGGAAGAAGAAGAGAAAAAACCTGTAGTGTATGATGGGCCGCTTGAAATTATCAATGAGGTGAAACTTCAGGTAAGCGAGGAAGGTATCACCAAGGTTACCATGGAAACGGCTACCCAGCTGCGTTACCGGAATGACAATAAGATTTATCCTGACTCAATCCTGATTAATTTCTATACGCCTGACGGCGCTACTGTCATGACCACTCTCCGTGCCGACTCCGGTAGGTACGACAACAGTAAAAAGCTCTATACGGTCATGGGGAATGTACATATTGTAAACAAAGTCAAACAGGAGCATACCTATACTCAGCTGCTTAACTGGAATCCGCAGACCAAAAAAGTGTATTCTGATAAACATGTACTTTCCCGCAACCTGCTGACAGGAAGTGTAATGGAAGGCACCGGTATGGATGCCGATCAGGCATTTAAGCAGATTATTCTCAGAAATGCCCGTGGCAGAGATTATATGAACGTAGACTGACTGCGTTATTTACAATTGGTCAACCCTGATTTTATTTCATGAATGGAAGTATAGGTGGAATCCTGTCCCCATTTGGTATAAATGTACGTTGCTATTTCAGCAATATCCAGCTCTGTAAGTCCTGCATTAGCAGGCATCGGTCTTTCATAGGTTTTTCCGTCAATAATTATTTTTTCAGAAGTGCCGTTTTGAACGATACAGGCAAATAATGCTTTAGGTGGCAGAGGATCTTTGCGGTTAAGCGGCGGATATAGATCACCTAACCCCTTTCCATCGTCTGAATGACAGTTGGCACAGTATGTAGTATATAACTGATACCCTTCAACATAGTACTGCTCTTTTTTTACCTTTTCTGAGTCAGTACATCCTGCCATAAGCATCAGGCCGGCTGCCAGCATTCCTGATAACCGGTATCTGTTTTTTTTATAAATCATTATCCGGGAATCTTATTCAGCTTTCAGCTTTTTGAGGTCTTTGATAAGTTTTGCGGCTCCTTCATCGGTTGTTCCGTCATACATACCTCTGATGTTCTTATTCTTGTCGATAAGTATAAAAGCTCCGCTATGGATAAAACCTCCTGCTTCGTTGTCATCTTCTTTCGCTGAGACCAGATAGCTGCCCTGGCCTATTTCGTATATTTTTTCCTTTTCTCCTGTCAGAAAAAGCCACTGCTTTCCGGTCACACCAAGTTCTTCGGCATATTTTTTCAAAACTGCCGGTGTATCATGTGCAGGATCGATACTGTGTGATAAAATCATGATTTCAGGATCATCTTGTATCGACTTATACACTTTCAGCATTTGTTTTTTCATGACCGGACATATCGTAGGGCATGATGTAAAAAAGAAGTCTGTAATATAAATTTTCCCCTCAACGGTTTGCTGTGTAACCGTATCATTATCCTGGTCTATAAATGAAAAATCAGGAATAGTGTGATACAAAGTATCTGTCACGGTTTTTCCCCCAACTACGACACGTTCCGTGGTCTCTCTTTCTCCGAGTATAGGTAACCTGGAATCGGAACCGGTACATCCGGTTATAAATGATGCACTTATCAATCCTGCCAGGCAGATCAAAGTGCGCTGAAAGCTACAATGCATTACTATAGAATAAAATTATTTACTGATTAAAGAAAGATTCAGCCTCCTGAATACTCTTATTGGTCATGACCTTTACTTCCTGGATTTTCAGGCGCTCCGCTTCAAAGTAACCAATCGCTTCCTGAACCGATAAATGTTTGGCGGAATCACCATCATACTGATGCATCCAGTCCATCATGAGACTGTCTGCCAGCCATAGATTTTTATTCAGATCTGCAATTTTCATCCGTTCTTCTGCAATAGTATTGCTGCTGATTCCGGAAAGCTGAAGGCTGTCGAGTTCTGTTAGTCTCTTCTTTAACTGTCCCTGTAGCGACATAATATTGTCCATTTTTGGCATTACTTCATCGTGAACGGCCAACACCTCAGTTTCCAGTTTTTCTACCCTGGAAGTATCGTTACTGCAAGCTGAGAAAGCCAATAAGGCAATGAAGAGCAGGATTGTTTGTTTCATAATCTGAATTTATTAGTTGAACCGGCATCTATATAACCCGATGCCGATGAAAAAAGTTGACTATTCGTTTATTTGGTTCTGTACTGTTCCATAAGTTGCCGTGTGTTTTCAAGAAGACCTTCCGTAGGATCCTCGCCTCCGATCATGGAGGCCACTTCAAAAATGCGTTCATCCTCGTTCAGCTGACGGATACGGCTTATGGTTTTCTCTCCTGAATTGTCTTTATATACAAAGTAATGCCGGTCTCCCTGAGCGGCTATCTGATGCAGATGGGTAATGGCTATCACCTGATGTTTCCGGCTCATTTGCCTGATCATCCGGCCCATTCTTACAGCTACTTCTCCTGAAATACCGGTATCAATCTCATCAAAAATAATGGTTGGAAGTTTGGTTTTTCCGGCCATGATATACTTGAAAACCAGCATAATTCTCGAAAATTCCCCACCGGAAGCTACATTTTTCAATTCCTGGAGCTGGCTTCCCTTGTTGGCACTGAACATAAAACGAACCAGGTCTGCCCCGGAAGGGCCCGGAGCTACAGGTTGAATTTCAATTTTCAGACGGGCATCCGGCATTCCCAGTCCCGACAGTAAGTCAATAACGCTTTTTTCTGTACCCGGAGTAATTTTAATTCTTGACCGATGCAGTAATTCTGCTTTCTCCAGAACTTTTTTATGCAATGATGCTGCCAGCTTTTCGGCTTTTTCCAGCTCATCATCTATATTAACCGTTTTTTCGATTTTTTCTTCAAACTGATTTTGCAGGTCAATCAGTCCGGATACAGAATCCACCTGGTGTTTCTGAAACAATACGTAAATACGGTCCAGTCGTTCTTTGATCAGCATTTCCCGTTCAGGGTTAGATTCAAGGCTGTCAAGCGACCGGCCGATCTCTTCTGCCAGGTCTTTAAGCTCGATCAGGCTGCTTTGGGCACGCTCATACAAGGGCCGGTATTCTTCAGTAATGCGGGCCGTTTGAGACAAGTTACTTACTACCATTTTAAATTGCTCCAGAACAGCGAGCTCGGGATTATCCAGCATGAAATGAGCCTGAGCCAGCTTTTCTTTTAATTCTGAAGTATTCTCAAGAATGGCAAGTTCGGTCTCCAGTTTTTCCTGCTCATCAGGTATGAGTGCAACCTGTTCGATTTCGGTAAACAGGAAATTGTAATAATCAAAGTCCTTTCGTAACCGGGCTGCCTCATTTCTTAGCTTTTCATGTTTGGCTACCGCCGATTTATATCGCAGGAAAATTTCACGGTAGTCTGATTTAACATGTTGATTTTCAGATAATAAATCAAGGAGATCAAGCTGAAAATCAGAGGCGCCAAGGAGTAGTGTATCGTGCTGGGAATGAATGTCCATCAAACGGGTCCCTATCTTTTTCTGAATTTCCAGATTGACCGGGGTATCATTGATAAAGGCGCGGGATTTCCCGGATGGTGAAATTTCCCTGCGGATGATACATTGCTTATGGTAGTCAAGTTCTTCTGCTTCAAAAAATGACTCCAGCCCATATCCTTCCACTTCAAACACCCCTTCTACTATACACTTTTGTCCCTGGTTGAAAAGCGCTTTTCCATCTGCCCGGTTACCCAGTAACAAACCCAGTGCACCCAGCATAATGGATTTCCCGGCACCCGTTTCACCGGTAATGATATTCAGACCCCCTGACGGGTTAAGTTCCAGTTCCTGGATGAGCGCATAATTTTTGATCAGAAGACTGGTTAGCATATCCTTCGTTTGGAGAGGAAAATTTAATTGCGAAAATAGGAAATTAACAAGCAAATCAGAAATGGAATGCCTGTATATATCGCTGCTGATCAATAAAATTAAGGAAGTATTACTTAAATTTGCAGTAATTATAATTTAAATAGGAATTTTATGAAAAAGGGATTGGTCGGATTAGCGGTTTTTCTGGCATTAGGAGCGGTATATTTCGTTTTTTTTAATAACCCGGATCAGCCTGCAGGTGATATTGGTGGCGATGATACTGCCATAGTATCAGGAGAGCCAGTCGTTCCGACAGGTTTAAAACTTCCCGGTATGACTGATCTTGAAGGCAACAGAGTGGATCTGGATGATTCGAAACTGACTTTTATTAATGTATGGGCTACCTGGTGCGGGCCCTGTAATATGGAGATGCCAAGTATTCAGGAACTTTACGGCCGTTATAAAGAGAATGACAAAATCGAGTTTTTTGTAATTTCAGACGAAGACAGTGAAACGGTTTTGCCGTTTGTGCAGAAGAAGAAATACGATCTGCCTTTGTATTTGTATGCAGGAAGGTATCCGGCCGAGCTGGACGGTAATGCTATTCCGCGTACCTACATTATTAAAGACGGACGTGTGTTGGTGAGTGAGGTAGGGGCCCGTAACTGGAACGATCCGGAAGTTGTAGAAATGATAGAAAAAGAATTAGAGTCAATTTAGCGGCGTTTCATTTGTAACGTGCAAAAAAGGGGCATCGGGTTTTTATCTCCGATGCCCTTTTCTGTGAGTTATATCCAAAGGTTTTCTATATTGACTTTTTTCTTCTTAACGACTTTGGAAAGTACTAAAGTAGTAGTGCTGACGGCTAATGCCGTTACGGGAAAAATCCAAAAAAACTTTTTCATGGTTGACTGATATTTAAAGATTGATGACCTGTGTGGTGTTTATTACAATTTTGTAAAAAATCATAACTGTATAAAGTTATGATTAATTCTGATAAAAGAAATCACTTTACAGTACAATTTTTTCAAAACTTATTTAAAGGTATAATTATTTAATATCTGATTGTATTGTCAATATTATTGTACAATGCAATATTGAATTCATATAATACCATGCTGGCCTGTTATTGATATAGTGATATATTCTGAAAATTACAGCTATTGATGGGATATGGCTTTGCCGCCTGATGCAGGTAGAAGCAAAAGTGCTTTTTCAGGATGATCTGAATACAAAAAAGCCGGCATGTTATAAGCCGGCTTTGGGTCGGTAATCATTGCCGCGTATTATTTTATATAACGGTAATCTTCTGTTCCGTCCAGTTGAAGCAAAACTTCATAGATCAGACTGATTACATTTTCAACATCGTCTTTATGCACCGTCTCAATCGTGGTATGCATGTATTTCAAAGGAAGTGATATCAGTGCGGAGGCAATACCTTCTGAGGAATAAGCAAAAGAATCTGTATCAGTACCTGTTGAGCGGCTGACGGCCTGACGCTGGTAAGGTATATTTTTATTTTCGGCTACCTTAATCAGCATATCCCTGACATTGTTCTGTACAGCCGGCCCATAACAGATAACCGGACCGCCGCCACATTTCATGTCTCCCTGTTCTTTCTTGTTATACATCGGAGACTGCGTATCATGGGTCACATCGGTTATAATGGCCAGATCCGGTTTCAGTCTTCTTGAAATCATTTCGGCACCGCGAAGCCCGATTTCCTCCTGAACCGCATTGACGATATACAATGTAAACGGAAGATTGATTTTGTTCTCCCTGATACGACGGGCTACTTCAGCGATCATATATCCGCCTATACGGTTATCCAGTGCACGGCCTACATAATAGCGGTTATTCATTTCAGTCAATCCATCGGAAAAAGTGGCGACGGTACCTACATGAATGCCCATCTCAAGGACTTCTGCCTTATTTTCGGCTCCAATATCAATAAACAATTCATGCACTTTAGGAACCTGGTCTTTGGCAATATCACGAACATGAATCGCAGGCCAGCCAAATACACCCGAAACCACTCCTTTAGCTGTATGCAGATTTACGCGCATAGAAGGAGCAATGGCTGCATCTGAGCCGCCATTTCTCCTGACGTACAGATAGCCGTCATCTGAAATATAGTTTACAAACCATGAGATTTCATCGGAATGGGCTTCAATAACAACTTTATAATCTTTTCCGGGATTAATAACACCCACCACTGTGCCGTAAATATCAATGATCTGCTCGTCAATATAAGGTCTGAGGTAATCCAGCCATATCTGTTGACCGGCCGCTTCAAAACCCGTCGGGGACGCATTATTAAGATATTTGTATAAAAACTCCTTATTCTGATCTGCCATATGTAATATGCTGATTATGGTTAATTATTTGTATTTACCGGAAGATTTCCGTTGTTACTACCACCTTACATGTCCTTCGCCCTGCACTACCCATTTTTCAGTAACCAGTTTTTCCAGAGCAAACGGCCCCCTGGCATGGAGCTTTTGAGTAGAAATGCCGATTTCGGCACCCAATCCAAACTCTCCACCATCCGTAAAGCGTGTTGAAGCATTGGCATATACTGCCGCGGCATCTACTTCATTGAGAAACTGAGCAATCAGTAACGGATCGCCTGAAACAATGGCTTCAGAGTGTCTTGAAGAATAATGTGCAATATGCTGCAGGGCTTCTTCAGTGTTACTGACCACTTTTACGGAACATTTAAAATCCAGGAATTCCCGCCCGAAATCGGCTTCGGTAGCCTTTTGCAATAATGAATAACCTTCTTTTTCTAAAATAGGGAATGCAGTTTCATCTGCAAATACTTCTACCTGGTACTCCTTAAAGCCATTAATGAGTGTGGGCAGGAAGGCTTCGGCAATGGTACGGTCAACCAGAATGGTATCCAGTGAATTACAGACTGAAGGTCTGGATACTTTGGCGTTGATCACAATCTCTTTCGCCATGTCCAGGTCAGCGCTTTGTTCGACATAGGTATGACAAACGCCCGCACCCGTCTCAATAGTCGGGATTTTGGAGTTTTCTCTGACATACTTAATCAGAGATTCTGAGCCACGCGGAATAATAATATCTACAAAACGCGTAGCTTCCAGCAACTCCTGTACGAATTTCCTGTCGGTTGGTAACAGCGTAACAAGCTCTTCCGGAAGGTTATTCTGTTTCAGGACCTCATGAATCAGCGAAACCAGAAACAGGTTGGATTCATGCGCTTCTTTTCCGCCTTTCAGAATACAGGCATTACCGGAACGAAGGCATAGGGAAGCAACATCAAGTGTAACATTGGGCCTGGATTCATAGATGACCCCTACAACCCCAAGGGGAACGGCCATTTTCGTAAGTTTCAAACCCGGTTTGATTTCCTTTTCCAGAATGACTTTCCCGGCCGGATCAGGTAACTGAGCTACCTGACGCAGGCTGTCGGCCAGATTCTGTATTCTTTTTTCATCCAGCAGTAACCGGTCTTTTTTGGGGTCAGTGTCATCCATTCTTGACAGATCAATCTGGTTTGCGGCCAGAATTCCGGCAGCATTTGCCTGTACATGATCAGCAATCTGATTCAGCAATCTGCTTTTTTCTTCGTCGCTCAGGGCTCTTAGTTTTGAAGAGACAGCCCTGGCTGTACTTAGTTGGGGTAGGATAGATTCCATTATAATAAGACTATATCATTGGCATGCGCCACTTCGTAATTCTGAGTTTTCAAATTGCCGGAAATAGATGCTGAGTCCATTCGGATACGCGCTACGGCAATGGTATCCTTGTTTTCGGTAATGATTTCGATAATTTCACCGGCAGCAAAATCACCATGCACGGCTGTTATACCAACGGCAAGCAGGCTTTTTCGGTTCAATAATGCAGCAGAAGCACCTTTATCGATGATCAGGCTGCCTGTAGAAAGTCCGCCGCTGGCCAGCCAGCGGTTACGGGAAGACAACGTACTTTTCCGGGCAGGAAATTCAGTTCCTTTGCCGTCATGCAATGCCTGTAGTAATCCGTTTTTTTCTGACATGCCAAAAATAACCACCCTGATCCCCATTTGCTGGGCAAGCTTGGTAAAGGTTAGTTTGGAGGCCATCCCTCCAAGGCCCAGAAACGATTTGTCCGTTTTAACGAATCCGAATGCGTCGTTGATGTTTTCAATCTTAGGGATAATATGACCATGATTGTCTAGCAGTCCGCCTACAGACGTACACAGCATCAGGGAATCAGCACCGAAACCCGCAGCAAGCAGCGTCGCCAGCTGATCATTATCTGAAAACTTCAGTTCACGGTCACTGACCACATCATTTTCATTAACGATAGGTATAATACCACTTTTCCAGAGTTCCTGAAAGGTATGTTTAAGCTGAAGAAACTGCGTTCTCTGGGCAAAATGCTGACGTTCACAAAGTCCCTGCGCAATAGAGATTCCGTAGGGCGCAAATTCCCTTGCATAAAATCCGATCAGCAATGGATTGCCGACCGCAGCAGCTGCTTTCTTCTGTGTAATACTACCCTTATAATGAGTAATAAAAGACTTTCCGGCACCGACAGCACCCGAAGAAACAATGATAATATGATGCTGCTTATGAATTTCGGCGACCTGACGGGCTATATCTGCAATAATGGCTGTATCAGGCTCTCCGTTACTTTTGGTAATGGAAGCTGTACCGAATTTGATGACAATGATAGGTTTAGACACGACCTGGTATATAAAATGAGCTGCCGATAGCAGCATTTGTAACGTAATTAATTTCCTGCAAAAATAGTCTTTCCGTCATTAGTCAGTTCTTTTAAGAAAGATAAATGTGTGAAAATGCCTCTGGTGACAATCCGGTTTTAACACGAATCGCTTTTTGCAGGAGCTTCAGATATTCTGTTTTGGGGATTTCTACGGCACCATAACGCTTAACATTGTCATTAATGAACTGTGTATCAAGCAGGAGAAACTGCTGGGACCGCAGGGTCGTGATCAGATAATGAAAGGCTACTTTAGAACTGTTGGAAACGCGGCTGAACATAGATTCGCCAAAAAAAGCACCCCCGATACAAACACCGTATAATCCGCCTGCCAGCTGATTGTCCTGATAACATTCTACACTATGAGCAAAACCGGCCTTGTGAAGCTCTATGTAAGATAAAATAAGGTCTTCCGAAATCCAGGTATCCGGACTTCCCTGGCGGGGTTGGGAACATGCCCTGATCACACCTTCAAAATCTTTATCCAGTTTTACGTCAAAAATATTTTTATTCAGCACCGGCCGCAGTGACCTTGAGGGTTTATAAGTGTCTAAAGGAATAATGGCGCGGGGATCAGGAGCATACCAGTAAATGCTTCCGTCGGCCTCAGCCATCGGGAATATTCCGTTAATATATGCGTAAATAAGCTCCTGATAGTTGATTATGGACATAATTATAAAAATCAAAAAGGGCGATTCAGAGCAAAATTGGCTAAATTCTTTTAAAAGGAGGCTCAAACAGAACTTTTTTTGAAAAAAAACTATTAGACTTATATGAAAGTAATTATATTTTTTAAGACCTTTGCATCATCTTTATAAACTACCAGAATGAATCACAGCGGCACATATAAAATTGCACACATTACGCCTTTCCGATTCAGGTCCGCCAGGGCCGTTTAACTCTATTTTTACCTACGCGGTAAAAACGTTCCGACAGTTTATTTTTCAAGTGAGTTTTTTTAATAAAATGTTATATGCGCAGGTTTTGTGCAGTTCAGTCAGTAATTGCACCTGCGGGTAAAATCCATGAAAAACATCGAATATAAAGGTGTTTCCTATATTGTCCAGGTGGCCAATGAGGATCATTTGCATTATGCTGAAACTATTTGCGCTGAGATGGAAGAAAGTGCGAAGAAGAGAGGCACCGGTATAGCTAAGCGGTCTCCTGTTTATATCATGGAAAAAATGATTGAGGGGAAAGCGATTATTGCAACGGAGGCCCATACAGCAGAATGGGTAGGCTTTTGCTATATTGAAACCTGGGAGCATGGTAAGTTTGTAGCCAATTCCGGGCTGATTGTACATCCTGATCACCGTAACAGCGGGATTGCAAAGTCAATTAAGGCTAAGGCTTTTGAGTTATCGAAGAAAAAATATCCCGATGCCAAGATTATAGGAATTACTACCAGTCTGGCAGTAATGAAGATTAATTCGGACCTGGGATACGAACCGGTTACTTTCAGTGAACTGCCGGCTGATGATGCTTTTTGGAAAGGTTGCGCCAGTTGTGTAAATTACGACGTGTTGACCAGAACGGGGCGTAAACACTGCCTTTGTACGGGTATGATGTACGATCCGGAGCAGCATAAAAAGGATGAACCCAAAGCAGAAAGCAGCCCATGGGATTTTCTGAAAGAATCGAGCCTGTACGAACGTTGGATGAGAATCAAACAACGCATTTTGTTAAGGAAAAGTGATAAGATTAAGAAACAATCAGGGATACTGATGGTACCCTAGGGTGGGACTTTGTGTAAAAACAAAAGCTATAATATTTTAAATAGTAAAAATCCCATCCGGCCTGTGAGGCAACCGGGTGGGATTTATGTTTTAAGTAAACCATACAAACCATATTTTTTAAATGGCAACCAGAAATAAAGTAGTACTAGCGTTTAGTGGAGGACTTGACACATCTTTTTGTGTAAAATATTTATCAGAAGACAGAGGATTCGATGTCTATTCTGTATTGGTAGATACAGGAGGTTTCTCAGATACCGAACTGAAAGAAATTGAAACCAACGCTTATAATCTTGGTGTGGTAAAGCATGTTACCATTTCTAAAACAGACGATTATTACAAAAACTGTATCCGTTATCTGATCTTTGGTAACATTCTTAAAAACAACACGTATCCGCTTTCTGTAAGTGCTGAGCGGATTTTCCAGGCGGTGGCTGCTGCCGAATATGCCAAAGAAATAGGTGCCAGTGCTATCGCTCACGGCAGTACAGGAGCCGGTAATGATCAGGTACGCTTTGATATGGCGTTCCGGATTATCATGCCGGAGGCTGAAATCATTACACCTATCCGGGATCTGAAACTTTCGAGAGAGGCAGAAATCGAATACCTGACTAAAAAGGGCGTTGAAAGAGAATGGCACAAAGCCGCATATAGTATCAATAAGGGTCTTTGGGGAACCTCAGTTGGAGGGAAAGAAACCCTTACTTCGGGTCAGTATCTTCCTGAGTCGGCCTGGCCTACACAGGTAACCAAATCAGGAGAGGAAACCATTTCAATTGAATTTGAAAACGGCGAACTGGCTGGTCTGAACGGCCAGCGTTACGACAACCCTGTCCAGGTGATACAGGCAATCACTGAAATAGCACAGCCTTATGGTATCGGCAGAGATATTCATGTCGGTGATACTATCATCGGGATTAAAGGCCGTGTCGGGTTTGAAGCGGCAGCTCCGCTGATTATCATCAAAGCGCACCATACACTTGAAAAACACGTACTGACAGAACAGCAGCTGTACTGGAAAGAACAACTGGCGAACTGGTACGGAAGTCTGTTGCATAAAGGTCAGTTTGTTGAACCGGTCATGCGTAATATTGAAACATTCCTGAGCGATACCCAAAGCCATGTAACAGGAAAAGTAACCGTAAGCCTGGCTCCATACCGTTTTTATGTAGAAGGTATTGAATCTGATTATGATCTGATGTCTCCGGTATTTGGCAGCTATGGAGAAATGAACAATGCCTGGAGCGGTGATGATGTACGTGGCTTCTCTAAAATCGCGTCCAATCAGTCGATGATTTACCAGAAAGTAGAGGAAGTAGCCTCTCAAAAATCCTGACGAAACGATGAGTAATATAGTGAATATAGGGATTATCGGTGCGGCGGGTTACACCGGCGGTGAACTTTTAAGAGTTCTTGTCAATCACCCCTCAGCCCGGATTCTGTTTGCACATAGTAACAGTCAGGCAGGTAAACCGGTTTATGCAACCCATACCGATTTACTGGGGGATACTGATCTGATTTTTGCCGGAGGCGAAACAGGGCCATTACTGGATCAGCAGGATCTGAATGTTATCTTTTTATGTTCAGGTCACGGACAGTCTGTGAAGTTTCTGACGGAAAATGCGGTACCGGCTTCGGTAAAAATTATTGATCTGAGTACTGATTTTCGTGACGAATCTGAGGGTTTTGTATACGGATTACCTGAATTGCAGCGGGAAAAAATCACTACTGCTGCTAAAATTGCAAATCCGGGTTGCTTTGCTACCAGTATTGAACTTGCTTTGTTACCGCTTGCCAATGCAGGACTGGTAACTCAGGATGTACATGTAAGTGCGGTAACGGGAAGCACCGGTGCCGGTCAGGCGCTCAGTGCCACTACTCATTTCAGCTGGCGGAACAATAATATGTCTGTCTATAAGGCATTTACCCATCAGCACCTGAAAGAAATTAAAATGACCGTAGGGAAGTTGCAGGGGGCTTTTGATAAAAACATTCACTTTATTCCTTACCGTGGTGACTTTACGAGGGGGATTATGGCTAATGTATATACGCCATACTCTGGTACACTGGCAGAAGCCGTTGATTTGTATAAAGCTTTTTATGCAAACCATCCTTTCACACATGTCAGTGACCAGCCCATAGACCTGAAACAGGTGGTAAATACCAATAAATGTCTTGTTCATCTGGAAGTACACAACGGGCAGCTGCTGATTACGTCCATTATCGATAATCTTACCAAAGGGGCATCGGGACAGGCTGTTCAGAATATGAACCTGTTATTTGGTCTGCCCGAAGATACCGGTCTTCGTCTAAAAGCACCTTCATTTTAAAAACTCAGCATTATGTCACATTTATTTGATGTTTATCCCCTTTATGATATAGAACCCGTAAAAGCCCGGGGCAGTTATCTCTGGGACAAAAACGGAACCGAATACCTGGATCTGTATGGTGGTCATGCGGTAATTTCCATTGGCCATTGTCATCCTTATTATGTAGAAAAAGTAAGTACTCAGCTCAGTCAGATCAGTTTTTATTCGAATTCGGTTAAAATTCCGCTTCAGGAAGAACTGGCATCAAAACTGGGAGAATTATCAGGATATCCTGATTTTAAACTGTTTCTGGTTAATTCAGGAGCTGAGGCTAATGAAAACGCCTTAAAACTGGCTTCCTTTCATAATGGCCGGAAGAAAGTGGTTGCTTTCAGAAAAGCTTTTCACGGCCGTACTGCCGGAGCAGTGGCAGCAACGGATAATCCATCCATTGTAGCCCCAGTGAATTACAATGATCACGTTACTTTTCTGCCTTTTAATAACATCGAAGAAGCTGTGAACGGCATCACTGATGAGGTGTCGGCCGTGATTGTGGAAGGTATACAGGGTGTGGGAGGGATTCAGGTATGTTCCGATGAGTTTCTGAAAACGCTGCGTCAGCGATGTGATGAAACCGGTGCGGTATTGATTCTGGATAGTGTGCAGTGCGGATATGGCCGTTCAGGCAAATTCTTTTCACATCAGTTCAGCGGCATTGAGCCTGATCTCATCACTATGGCAAAAGGTATGGGTAACGGATTCCCGATAGGAGGGGTATTGATTTCACCGGAATTCAAAGCCAGCTATGGCTTGCTGGGTACCACTTTTGGAGGTAACCATCTTGCCTGTGCGGCGGGAGTTGCAGTGCTGGATGTCATCAGACAGGAAGATCTTATTGCCAATGCGGCAAACGTAGGTGAGTATCTCATGAAGGGGATTAAGGAAATCGGAGGATATAAGGATCTGAGAGGCAGAGGACTCATGATCGGGATTGAATTTGATTTTCCGGTAAAGGAATTGCGCAACCGGTTATTGTTTGAACATAAGCTGTTTACCGGTGTTGCCGGTAGCAGTACTATCCGCCTGCTGCCATCACTGGCTTTGGGAACGGATGAGGCCGACCGTTTCCTGGAAAGCCTGCAGCTTGAACTTGCAGGAGCCGGTGTAATCTGAATAGGTAAAAACAGCAGTTTTCATTTTCAGTTACCGGTAACTGAAAACGGAAACTGCTGATCAAAACACATATATTTAGTAATTAATTGAAATAGTCCCTAATTGACATCATAATAGAATGAATCATTTTTTATCCGTTCGTGACGTAGAAAATATTGATCATCTGATCAGTAGTGGTATTGCTGCCAAAGTAAATCCTTTTGCTGACAAACATCTGGGACAAAATAAAACCCTGGGCCTGCTGTTTTTTAATTCCAGCTTCAGAACCCGCCTCAGCACGCAGAAAGCGGCTCAGAATCTGGGAATGAATGTCATTACACTTAACGTAGGACAGGATAGCTGGGAGCTTGAAATGGAAGATGGTGTGGTAATGGACGGCACTAAAGCGGAACACGTCAAGGAAGCTGCTGCTGTAATAGGCCGCTATTGTGACATTATAGGCATCAGGTCATTTGCAAAACTGGCTGACCGGGCTGCTGATTATAGTGAAACCGTTTTTAAACAGTTTAAGAAATATGCAGAAGTGCCTATTCTGAATCTGGAATCGGCCACCCGTCACCCTTTACAATCGCTGGCAGACTGTATCACCATTGAGGAGTTTAAGCTAAGAAGCCGGCCTAAAGTGGTATTAACATGGTTGCCCCATATCAAACCCCTGCCGCAGGCTGTAGGTAATTCGTTTGCTGAATGGATGAATCAGCGGGATGTGGAATTTGTCATTACGCACCCTGAAGGATATGACCTTTCCCCTGAGTTTGCGGGTAATGCGCAGGTAATTTATGATCAGGAAAAAGCCCTGGAAGGTGCTGATTTTGTGTATGGTAAAAACTGGTCATCTTACGAAAGTTACGGGCAGATCGTCGGTGATCATTCCGGATGGAAAATCACAGAGGAAAAAATGGGACTAACGGATAACGGGAAATTTATGCATTGTCTGCCTTTGCGCCGGAATATGAAAGTAACCGATGAAGTCCTCGACGGCCCGCGTTCTCTGGTAATTGAACAAGCGGCTAATCGGGAGTGGTCGGCTCAGGCTGTATTGAAAGAACTGTTACTTGGTATTCAGTAAAGACAAATATGAAAAAGCACTTTTTCTGCTTATTATCAATTACTATGTTGTTTTCATCAGTTGAGCATTTCGGACAGGTAATCAGCTATCCTGTTACCCGCCAGGAAGAACAATCAGATTTGTACCATGGCATTACAGTTAAAGATCCTTACCGCTGGCTGGAGGATGATCATGCTGCTGAAACGATCTCATGGGTGAAATCTCAGAATGAGGTCACCATGGCTTATCTTGATAAAATTCCTTACCGTAAAAGGATTTTTGATGATTTGGAAAAAGCGTATAACTATCCGAAATATTCGTCTCCGGCACGCAAGGGTTCCTACTTTTATTTCTTTAAAAATAACGGGTTACAGAACCAGGCAGTGCTTTACCGGCAAACCGGTCCTGACGGAAATCCTGAGTTAGTGCTGGATCCTAATCAGTTATCGCAAGACGGAACAACCAAGCTGACCAATTTCAGGTTGTCAAAGAATGGTGCCTATGCGGTTTTCGGGTTTTCACATGGCGGATCAGACTGGCAGAAATTCAGGGTAATGGATATGAAATCACTGCAGTTTCTGGAAGATCTGGTAGATTGGGTGAAAATTTCAGGTGCCGCATGGCAGGGAGATGGGTTCTATTACAGTCGCTACCCGAAACCTGAAGGAAGTGTGCTTGCTTCAGTAAATGAAAATCATCAGGTATTTTTCCATAAAATAGGTACTTCGCAGACAGAGGATCTCCTGGTATATGAAGACGCAGCTAATCCGCAGCGATTCCATTTTGTAAGCACAACAGAAGATGAAGAATATGCCATATTGTCTGTCAGTGACCGTGGAAATGGAAAAGACGGGAACAGTGTATGGTATATGAAAAAGGGTGAAACAAGTTTTAAGCCTCTGATAAAAGATATTACCAATGACCGTTTCAGCCTGATAGACCATACCAGCAATGTTTTTCTGGTAGAAACCAATCAGAATGCACCGAATGGCAAAGTAGTGGGATATGATATTGCTCAAAGCAAATGGTTTACGGTATTGCCTGAAAAACCTGAGCCTTTACAGGGTGCTGGAACAGCAGGGAACCGGCTTTTTGCAGTTTATTCCAAAGATGTTAGTGCCAGAGTATATGTGTATGACCTGAAAGGCAGCAATGAAAGGGAAGTTACATTACCGGGATTGGGGGCTGTCAGCGGTTTCGGGGGAGAAAAAGAGGATACTTCTGTTTTTTATACTTATACGTCCTTTAATTATCCTCCGACTATTTTCAGTTATGACCTTGCGAAAGGAGAGAGCAGGGTCTTCCGAAAGCCTGAAGTCAGCTTTAATCCTGAGGATTATGAAACGGAACAGGTGTTTTATCAAAGTAAGGATGGAACGAGGGTACCTATGTTCCTGACCTATAAAAAGGGATTGAAGCGGAATGGACAGAACCCGACCATTTTATATGGCTATGGTGGTTTCAATGTCAGTCTTGATCCGGGGTTTTCACCGGTAAGGATTCCCTTTTTGGATCAGGGCGGAATTTATGCGCAGGTTAATCTGAGAGGAGGAAGTGAGTATGGTGAAACCTGGCATGAGCAGGGGATGAAACTTAAAAAGCAAAATGTATTTGACGACTTTATTGCGGCAGCTGAATACCTTATTGCTCAGAAGTATACCTCAGCAAGCAGGCTGGCAGCAGAAGGTGGGTCTAACGGAGGCCTTTTAGTAGGGGCTGTCATTAATCAGCGGCCCGGTTTGTTTAAAGTAGCACTTCCGGCTGTTGGGGTAATGGATATGCTGCGTTTTCAGAAATTCACGATAGGCTGGAACTGGATTGCAGATTACGGCAGCAGCGAAAATCCTGAAGAATTTAAAGTGTTGTATGGCTATTCTCCCTTGCACAATATCAAAGCAGGAGCGGGTTACCCTGCAACCCTGGTAACAACAGCTGATCATGATGACAGAGTGGTGCCTGCACATTCCTTTAAGTATATAGCCGAATTGCAGACAAAAGCCGGTAAAAGTTCAGAAAACCCGTTATTAATCAGAATTGACACCAATTCGGGTCATGGGGCAAGTAATACCAGAAAAGCTCTGGAAACCCGGGCGGATATTTACGCTTTTATGTTTTATAATATGCAGATTGAATGGCACCAGGAATAATCTGAATCAGACCGCAGACTTATCATTACACACACTATGAACAATGACTCTTCTTACTCTTCTGCCCGCAAAATACTCAGCTGGGCAGAAGAAGACCGTCCCCGTGAGAAAATGGAAATGCGGGGGAAGGAAGCCTTAACAGATGCTGAACTTATCGCTATTCTGATTAATTCGGGAACAGCAGATCTTTCAGCTGTAGACGTAGGTAAGCAGATTATGGCCTATGCCGAAAATAATATTGGTGCCCTTGCCCGGTTATCAGTTAAAGAACTCACGAAAATAAAAGGTATTGGCAAAGCAAAGGCTATCACGATTATAGCTGCGCTGGAACTGGGCAGGCGGCGGAAAGAAAGTGAAGTGCTGAAAAACCGGAAAATTACCTGTTCAAATGATGTTTACAATGAAATGGCCCCCCTGCTGATGGATAAAAGTATTGAGGAGTTCTGGATATTGTTACTCAACAGAGCCAATAAGGTGATCCGCAAGGTGCAGATAAGTAAAGGAGGGGTTTCGGGTACGGTAGTGGATGCCAAAGTATTGTTCAAGAACGCACTTGAACATCTGGCAAGCGCAGTCATTCTGGTACACAATCACCCTTCCGGTACACTGAAACCCAGTACAGAAGATATCAAACTAACAAACAAACTGAAAGAAGCCGGAAAAGTAATGGATATTCCTGTACTGGATCACCTGATCTTTACTGATAACGGTTATGTCAGCTTCACCGATGAAGGGCTATTGTAACTAACGTCAGTGCGGGTTTAGTATGCTGTAACCATTTCGCAGTTAAATGAACGGGTATTCCTTCTTTTTCTTTCATCCTGTCAGTCTCAGTCCCTCGGACTTAACCAAGAAGTGGTAAAAT
>JBEBXQ010000012.1:0-52342 GCA_040391535.1 Telluribacter sp.
TATCTGTTGTGAAACTCCATCAGGTACAGGGAAGCGGAAGCTACCTGTACCATCTGCGGAAATTCTCCGGAAAGAGGGTTTTTACTTCAGCTCTTCTTTCAGAAAATAGCCGGTATAACTGCCTTTGACTTTGGCTACCTGCTCAGGAGTACCTTCTGCAATGATCTTCCCACCCTGGTTTCCTCCTTCCGGACCCAGATCAATGACATAATCCGATACTTTGATCACATCCAGATTGTGTTCAATAATTAATACCGTATTCCCTTTTCCTACCAGCTTATTCAACACATTGAGCAAATGACGAATATCTTCAAAATGAAGGCCTGTTGTAGGTTCATCAAGAATATAAAGTGTTTTTCCGGTATCTCTTTTGGATAATTCTTCCGAAAGCTTTACGCGTTGCGCTTCTCCTCCTGAAAGCGTTGTAGCATGCTGGCCCAGTGTTATATACCCTAATCCTACTTCATACAAAGTCTGTACTTTACGAAGGATTTTCGGATGATTTTCAAAAAACTGCATCGCCTGCTCTACCGTCATATCCAGAATATCCGACACCGATTTACCTTTATAGCGTACTTCAAGTGTTTCACGGTTAAAGCGCTTTCCCTTACAGGTTTCACACTCTACGTGTACATCCGGAAGAAAATCCATTTCAATTTTCTTCATACCGGCGCCTTCACAGGTTTCGCAACGACCGCCCTTGACATTAAATGAGAAACGGCCTGGTTTATATCCCCTTATTTTTGCCTCAGGCAATTCCGCAAAAAGGGTGCGGATTTCGGTAAACAGATTGGTATAAGTAGCCGGATTGGAGCGGGGTGTCCGCCCGATCGGCGACTGATCCACTTCGATAACCTTATCCACATTTTCGAGTCCTTCAATGCCTTTATAAGCCAGAGGTTCCCGCCGCGACCGGTAAAAATGTCGTGTCAGAATCGGAAAAAGTGTTTCATGAATCAGGGAGGATTTACCGCTGCCGCTGACCCCGGTGATACTGATCATTTTCCCTAATGGCAGTTTCAGGGTAACGTTCCGTAAGTTATTTCCGGTGCATCCCGACAAAGTCAGTATTTTCCCGTTTCCTTCCCGGCGTTTCTCAGGAATTTCAATGTTCTGACGCCCGCTCAGAAAATCCGCGGTCAGTGAACCGTTTTTCAGAAATACCTCCGGTGCTCCCTTGCCTACGACCTGTCCGCCAAACCGACCTGCTCCGGGCCCTATATCGATAATATAGTCCGATGCCAGCATCATATCCTTATCATGCTCCACTACCAGCACCGTATTACCCAGGTCACGAAGATCTTTCAGCGATTTGATCAGCTTGACATTATCACGCTGATGCAGCCCGATACTCGGTTCATCCATGATATACAGCACCCCGGTCAATTGCGTACCAATCTGCGTAGCCAGCCTGATCCGCTGCGCCTCACCCCCGGAAAGTGTTCTTAAAGCACGGTTTAAAGTCAGGTAATCCAGACCCACATCCAGCAGGAACCCGACACGCTTTCTGATCTCTTTCAGGACTTCCTGTGCAATTAATTTCTGGCGGTCTTCCAGCCGGTCCTCCAATCCGATCATCCAGCCAGAAAGCTCACTTACGTCCATTTCGGCCAGCTCGGAAATATTCTTCCCGTCAATCCTGAAGTGAAGGGAATCCTTTTTAAGTCTGCCGCCTTTACATTCAGGACATACATTCACAACGGTAAAGTCCTTGAGCCAGTCCAGAATTTTATCACTCCCGGTTTCCTGCTGTTTTTTCAGGAAATTAACGATTCCGTCAAATTTCGTATCCCATTCGGTACCCGGATATTTTTTGGAAGGTACTGTAATCGCCTCATCACTACCATTCATAATCACCTCCATTGCTTCGGCAGGGATTTTTTCAAGCGGTGTACTGAGGTTGACTTTGTAACCTTTCAATATGGCATCCAGTTGCTTGAAAATCCAGGCATCGCGGTATTCACCTAAAGGCGCAATACCACCTCTGCTGATACTGAGCGACTTGTCTGGCATAATGGATTCCTCGGTAATTTCCTCAATGATACCAATCCCCTGGCATGTCGGGCACCATCCATAAGGAGAGTTGAAGGAAAAACTATTGGGGGCCGGATCATCATAACTGATCCCCGATTCCGGATCCATCAGATTTTGAGAGAAATAATGTATCTGCCCGTCGGCATCCAGCAGCATCATGGCACCTTTGCCCTGCTTCAGAGCAATACCAATGGACTGACTTAAACGGTAACGATCGTCTGCTTTCGGAATAACCCTGTCGACCACCAGCTCAATATCATGCACTTTGTACCGGTCGAGCTGCATTTTAGGTGTAATATCCAGAATCTCGCCATCCACCCTTACCTTCGTATAACCCTGCTTCGCGATCTGGACAAACAATTCCCGGTAATGCCCTTTTCGCCCCTTGATTACCGGAGCCAGTAATACTACCTTTTTTCCTCCCTGCTGACTCAGTACCTGTTCGATAATCTGGTCAAGCGACTGCTTCACCATTTCCCTTCCGGTGACGTATGAAAATGCACTCCCGGCACGGGCGTAGAGTAAACGAAGGAAATCATAAATTTCAGTGACCGTTCCTACCGTTGAACGCGGGTTCCTGGAGGTGGTTTTCTGTTCAATGCTGATAACCGGCGACAACCCGGTAATTTTATCCACATCAGGGCGTTCCATTTCTCCGATAAAACCGCGGGCATAAGAAGAGAAACTTTCCATATAGCGCCTTTGGCCTTCAGCATAAATGGTATCAAAAGCAAGGGAAGATTTTCCGCTTCCGCTAATGCCTGTCACCACCACCAGCTGATTGCGGGGAATTTCAACGTCAATATTTTTAAGATTATGTTCTCGGGCTCCTTCTACCTCAATGAGATCGTGGCCCAAAAGCCCGTTGGAATTATTTGAATTTTTCAATCTGATATGAAACTATTACCGTAATTTTTACCAATATCAAGCCAACGGATATTTTATCCGCATTCAGAACAGAACAAAGATAATTTATAATCGGTTCTGTCGGGCACTGTTTTGCCGTATTCATTTACACCGTGAACAAATACTCACATTCAAGCAAATCAATGTTTTCGCAACGCTGTAAAAACGTCTCCTTCAATGCCTGCCTAACCTCCACTTTCAGCCGGCATTCCATGTCAAACTGCTGATCGGCAGTCACCAGCTCCATTTCCTTTATTATCCGCATTACCTGATTCATTTTTTCGTACGGGTAAATCAGCTGATAGCTATCCGTTACATTTTTTTCTACAATAACCGCATTCTTCAAGGCCTCTTCGGTTGATACCTTATAGGCATTAATCAACCCGGGAACACCCAGTAAAGTCCCGCCGAAATACCGTACTACCACTACCAGTACATTGGTTAACTGCGTTGAATAAAGTGTATTAAGGATAGGCCTTCCGGCACTTCCTGAAGGCTCACCATCGTCATTTGCCCTGAAATGATTTTTATCCTGTCCCAGCCTCCATGCATAACAATGATGTACCGCTTTAGGGTGTAACTCCCTCAATTCCAGCAGGTGTTCCTTTATTTTTTCTTCATTTATGACCGGAAATGCAAATGCATAAAACTTACTTCCACGGTCTTTAAAAAATCCTTCTGAACTGGTCGCAATTGTTTTATAGGTATCGTCAGACAGCATACGTTCCTTTTCTTCAACCCGCAAAACTACAGTTTCTCAGGCCAAAACGAAAGAAGCCCAGGCAATTAAGTTGATGATTAGAAATTAGCCGTTACCTTTGTAGCGGTTAGGGTGCCTGAAACCTTATCATTATGGTTTCAAGAGGCATAAAAGGGAATTCCGTGCAAGCCGGAAGCTGTCCCCGCAACTGAAAATTTCACCCCAAAACCGGTTCAGACCTCTGCCACTGTTATCATTGACGGGAAGGCGCAGAACCGGAGAAATGAGCCAGGAGACCTGCCTTAACCATTAATTCTGTGCGTTCCCGGAGGAGGAAACCAGGACTTTACAGGTTCAATCTGAAGAATAGTGGTATTTTCAAAGTGTGTTTTTCGTCTGTGTCTGTTCACACTGGCCTGCTGTCAGGTCGTGAAAAGTATGGCATTGCCGGTACCGTCAGATACCATACAGCTGGCCGAAACGGTTGTCAAAGGATATGCGCCGGAAAGGTTTCTGGCCGGACAGAAATTCAGAAAAGTGGATACCACCACCATGAACCAGTTCCAGTTCCGGCCCCTCAGCGATCTTTTGAGCTTTGCCACCCCGCTGGTGATTAAAAACTACGGGCCAGGACAATTGGCTACCATTTCCTTCAGGGGCACCTCAGCCCTGCATACGGCAGTACTCTGGAACGGACTTAATATCAACCAGCCTACGCTCGGACAAACAGATTTTTCCTCCATTTCGATGGGCGGGTTTGATGAAGTGGGAATTCAATATGGTTCTTCTTCCAGTGTATCCGGAACAGATGCAGTTGGCGGCAGTATCCTGGTCAACAGCAAATACGATCCGGCAAACGGATATCATCTGCAGCTGGGACACGATCAGGCCTCCTTTCATAATTATCAGACACAGGCTACCGTCCGTTTTGGCTGCCATCTGAATAATCATTGGCATATTTCCGGAAAAACCAGGCTGATGAATGGAAAAATGAATAATCATTACAGGAATCAGTTCAGGAACGGGTATCAGATGAGCACTTCAGAGACTGACCGGAAAGGATTTGTTCAGGATCTGTTTCTGAGAGACAGTCGTCAGCAGGAGATTTCTGCTCATGTCTGGTTGTCTGATAACGATCTGACTATTCTGCCCGATGATCTTCAGGCCAGGGAACGCACCCATACCAAAGCCTACCGGACCATGGTTAAATATACACTGCGAAACTGGGAAAGCAGGGGTTCATGGATGCGTGATATACTGAATTACGGTAAAGGAGATTACAGTACCATGTCACTGGCAACTACTGATAAACTGGGATTCCAGACAGGCAATGAGTGGCAGGGGAGTTTCTCTGATGTTCTGCACTATGCGGTCAGAGCAGGCGGAGAATTCACCCATATCCGTACCCGGGTAACCGGCTATGGCCGGGAAGAAATAACAGAATCACGTTCCGATCTCTATGTAATGTCCCGTCTGAATGCAGGAGAGCGATGGTTATTTTCAGCGAACCTGCGGCAGGCATTCGTTACCCGGTATAATCCTCCCCTTACCCCGTCTGTAGGACTGGAATATATCTGGCTGAATAAAAATAAATGGACGGGTACTTTCAAATCTTCATTGGCGAGAAGTTACCGGACACCGACGCTGAATGAACGCCATTGGGAAGACATCGGCAACCCGGACATTCAACCGGAACACGGCTGGAATAAAGAAGCAGGGTTTGAAATCTCAAAAAACACCTCCGGGAATTTTCATTATTCAGGAAAACTTACCGGCTTTCATCAGCGTATCAGCAACTGGACTTTCTGGAATCCCATGAAAGGAAACCGAGTTGAGAATGTGCAGGAAGTCCTGGCCCGCGGCCTTGAGGCTGAAATAGCTTTTTCGGGCAAATGGAACCGGATCACCACAGGATCATTCTTTCAATATGCCTATACCCGAAGTTCTCAGGAAAAACTGTACGATGCTTATGCGGTTGACATCATCGGTAAACAGTTGCCATTGACACCTAAACATACGGGCAATCTGAATTCGTGGCTGCAGTTCAGGAATCACCGGATTACGGCGCAGATTTCTATGAACGGAGAACGTTATCTGACCTCTGAAGAAACCCAGCCGCTTCACGGTTATGTTCTCATCAATTTACTTACCGAATCTGTTTTTGATTTCAAAAACATTAAACTCCGCATCCAGCCCCAGATACATAATCTTACCAACAGCTTTTATCTGGATGTCAGACGTAATGCAATGCCCGGACGAAGTTATTCGTTGCAATTGACAGCGTCTTTCTCCCAAAAGCCTGCTTAAATATTTACTGCTTATTTTTTGAACTGTTATTTAAATTCTATGAAAACAAAAAAACTGTACATCAGACAATTCTCAAATCTGGCCCTGCTGACCGCAATAACCGTGACGGTCTGGTCATGCCGGGTTAATGAAAAGGATCCGGAGGGAGATTTCGTAAACGGAGTAATTGTGGCCAACCAGGGAAATTTCCTCTCCAATAACGGAACGCTTTCTTATTTTAAAAGAGAGGACGCGACTTCACAGGATGATATTTTCCAGAAGGCAAACGGGCAGCCACTGAATGCCGGTGTGCAGGCGTATGCTGAAGCCGGAGAATATGGTATTATCCTGGCGGATCATTCTGATGCAGGCAGAGACCGGGTGGAGATCGTAGAAAAGAATACTTTCAAAAAAGTGGCGACTTTCAGCTCTCCGGATATTGAGAATCCGGTTGATGTACTTGCTGTCAGTGATCATAAGGTATATGTGAGCTGCTGGGGAACAACCGGTGTTTTTCCTAATTTTTACATTAATCCGGGATACATCGCCGTGATTGACCTCACCACCAAAACGGTTACAAAAAAGATTACCCTTGAAAAAGGTTCTGATAAAATGGCACTGGCAGGAACAGATGTGTATGTGGGTTCTTCGGATTACATCACTGCCCTTTCGGTAATAGATACTAAAACCGATGCCGTAACACAAAAAATCAATACAGGCCTTTCTCCTCAACCTATCGGCACAGACGTGAACGGAAAGATGTGGATAAGCTCGGAGCTGAAGCTGATCCGTATCAATACAGCAAGCTATACCGTTGAGAGTACACTGACTGTAGGTAGTGACCCTTTGAAAGTGATTGGTAATTTTGCCTTCAGTCCGGACAGAGAAGATCTGGTTTTCAATTATTACGGTTATAATATCAACTGGGAACCCGAGGGAGAAACGATCAGTCTGCCGGTTGAAAGCAATCAGGTGAATATCTCAGCACCTATCATCAAACGGACTTTCAACAGCCTGAATATTGATCCGATGCAAGGACTGATATACGGATCGGTTGTGCCATCTTATACCCAGAGCGGCTATATGGTGCGCTATTACCTGAACGGGGATTTGAAAGATTCCATCAAAGTAGGCATTTCCCCAAAACAGGCTGTTTTTAAATAATAAAGTATTCCATAGCCATTACATACAAAACGGCAGGACTTATAAAGTCCTGCCGTTTTGTATGTAATCCATCTTATTTTTATCAGGAAATCTCACTTAAAAAAGCTATCCGGGTCTGCCTGTTTTTCTTTCAGCAATTCCACAAAGGAAAGATTGAGTTGCGAGAAATCCAGTTTACGACCCGTGTGCAGATATTCCCATGCTTTGGGATAATTCTCATGATAATACGCTACTACTGCCAGATTATATAATGCCTGCGCATAACCAGGATCCAGCTTATGGGCTTTTAACAAACGGGCCTCTGCATTTGCCAGCTGCTCCTTTTCCTCTCTTACTTCATAAATCCGGATTTCAACAGTAGACAGGTCTACCAGCAATGATACATTATCAGGAGCGAGAGAAGCCCCTTGCTGCAGCATATTGCCGGCATCATCCAGTTTATCCTGCTGAAAACAAATCACTCCCAGTCCCCAGTACGGATCCGCGTTTTTCTTATCCAGCAGATTGGCCAGATTAAACCGGTAGCATGCTGTATCCAGTTGACCTTCCTGCAGATATTCCCAGGCACGGGTAGAGAAAAACTTACTGGCCTCTGTGCGGTCGCCAAACATTTTATCACAATCAGAAAGAAATTTAATTTCCTCATCAATCTGCTCAGGTGTTTTGCTGAGCTCTCCAAATAAAGGAATTACTTTTCTTTCGGCTAAAGTCATTGAATGCCCTTCCGCAGATCCCGGTCCCGCTGTTTTAGCAGCCGAACTGGCCAACTGCAGATTTTGCGAGAGTCCTGCAAAAGGAATACTAAAAAAAGCAACTAAAAATAGGGCTACTGGTTTCATAATTTAATCCTGAACACTTTAATCACTGAATATAACGAGGATAAAAATATAATATTGCGCTATCTCCTGCCTCTGGATTTTCCTGCAGAAGAGTTCTTTTTACCCGCTGGTTTAACCGGTTTAAAAGATCGCGTTTTCTTTTCATGGAATGCACCTTTAAACTCCGGATTATCCTTTCTTTTCTGATTATCAATTTCCTTGAGCATCACCTGCATTTCTTCCTTAGGCGTTTCAGCTATTTCCACTGACTCAGGAATGGGCACCCGGGGGATTCCCATACGGATAATCTCCTCGATCTTTCTGATATGCCACTCATCCGAAATAGTCATAAACGTGATGGCTTCACCAGACAGATTAGCCCGTCCGGTACGGCCTATCCTGTGGACATAGTCCTCATAAATAAGCGGCACGTCAAAATTAAATACATGGCTTACCGCCGTAATGTCTATCCCTCTGGAAGCCACATCGGTAGCTACCAGTACTTTCACTTCACCACTCCTGAAAGCATCCATGGCATTCAGGCGGGTATTCTGCCCTTTATTGGCATGAATAACCTTGACATTTTCTTCGCCCAGCACTTTCCTGGACAGAAACTTATATATATTCTCGGCGGTTTCCCTTGAACGGGCAAAAACCAGGACTTTTTCAAATTCCGGTTCCTGAATCAGGTGTTCCAGCAAATTGATTTTCGTCCTGAAATTAGGAACCTCGTACAGCCTCTGCTCCACTCGTTCAGCAGTAGTGGCTGAAGGGGTAATCTCCACCTTCATCGGAAATTCCAGAAATTCATGCGACAGTCTTTCGACCCTTGCCTGAAACGTAGCTGAGAAAAGCAGATTCTGCCTCTTCCTCGGGATAATTTCCAAAATACTACGGATCTGAGGCATAAAACCCATATCCATCATTTTATCGGCTTCATCCAGCACCATTACTTCCAGTTGCTTAACGACCATATCACCGGTCAGGTAAACATCCATAAAACGGCGGGGTGTACTGATAAGAATATCAACACCGGCTTTTACGGCTTCCACCTGTGTTTTGACACTGGAACCCCCAATAAGCGACAAGCTTCTGATATCTGTATATTTACTCAGTTGTGCCACTACACCGGCGATCTGCAAAACGAGCTCACGGGTAGGTGCCAGAATTAAAGCCCTCGGATTCCCTTCCCTCGCATACTTTACTTTCATTAATAAAGGCAGTACAAAAGCGGCGGTTTTTCCTGTTCCAGTCTGGGCTATCCCCAGCACGTCGTGCCCGGCCAGGGCCAGAGGAATAGTTTGCTGCTGAACTTCAGTTGGTTCCTGATAGCCCGAGTCATCAATCGCATCCAGTAACTGGCGATTGAGCTTAAATTGTTCAAATGAGGGGTGAAGTGTCTCCATGTACTACAAAATTACGGAAAGATGTCGGTTTTCAGCCGAAACCGTTCAGATTCCTTTCCGATACTTCAGAATTCTTGTGGTGACCAGCAATTGTCCGATATGATAGAGAATACTTCCCTGATGTTGCTTTTGCATAATTACCATAATCAAATGCAAGCATTTCCTAACCTAAAAATAGTTTTTTTCACTTCCCATTAAAACCAAAAATTTCAGGTATAATCTACATTCGATGGTCATTTGAATATAAATTATACCTGAAAATGCAAAAACTAAGGAAATAATAAATTTCTATTTTTTATTATCAGGAATCCAAAATTTAGAAAACATAAAATTAACAAATAGCTGCACCAAAATCGCATTTATTATTGCCAACCAGAAGCCAAAATCCCCTGGATTATAAGATCCCCATGTAACAAATTCCATAAACAAAATACTCATTGTTATTATTGAAACAATGGAGATGGTAAAATTATTCTTATTGATCAGTTTTGCCATCCTTTCAGAAATTTATATCTATTAATTCTATTTTAAGATTATGTATACATTCTTCTGGTATTTGCACAGCACTGATTTCCCCATTTACAAACTTATTCAAAGCTTGTTCACAAATAGCATCTACACTTTGAACATTCCTAAAGCAGCTTGTCAACAACTCACCAGCAACCCCCACAAGTGTACCTCCAATGAAGCCATTTGCACCTGCGAGTACTGCTCCACCCACGGCACCAGTAGCAGATCCAATACCAGGAAGTATTACAGTTCCTCCTGCTAAACCAATTTTCAAACCACCTACTGCTCCTACTGTACCTGAAATAACTGCGCCTGCCCATACATTTCGCCAATTCACAGTACATCCACCAGAAATTCGGGCATTACCAACCTGCTGGGGAGCTCCTAATTCAGCAGCCATTAAAGAATATACTTTATCAACTCCACCCTCATTCATAAATTTTAGAAAAGAGGTAGAAAGAGACAAGAGCTGGACTTTCTGTTCTTCATTAAATACGGGAGTATCATTTAATGATAGACATAACTATTAAGTATCCCGAAATCAATTTAAGAAAAATGAAAAGTAGAGAACATTTAAACACTACGGAAAGATGTCGGTTTTCAGCCGAAACCGTTCAGATTCCTTTCCGATACTTCAGAATTCTTGTGGTGACCAGCAATTGTCCGATATGCCGCTGGGTATGTTCCGCAGCATGAAAAATCAGGCCGATAACAGTAGATGGCAATTGTTTTCTGCCCACACCTCTGAAATCTGTCAGGGTATGCTTATCCGTTGACCGGATCTGCCCGATGGCTTTATTTACCTGGTCATCGAATTTTTTCTTTAGAAATTCTACAGTAACAGATGCATCTTCCACACCTTCTCTTTTCAGATATTCCAGTTGCTGACCGGAAAGCGGGTTCCCTTCGGCATAGGTAAACAACCGGTCCAGAACGCCCGTCAGATGTTGCAAATGAAAAGCTACAGAGGCCACTCCTGCCGGCTTTTCCCAAAGCAGCTCTTCCGGAAAATCCTGCATATATACATTCACTTCTTCACGCGCCTGCAACAACGCATGAGCCGCCGGTTGCAGTAAGGCGGGTACTCCTTCCAGAGGCCCTCTCATCCATACTTCAGGTTGCTGTATTCTGTTCATGGTATATCTGGTTTTCAACCGTAATCTATTGATTTTATGACGAATACTCTTACACAATTCCTTCTCTGATCAGATCATGCAGGTGTATAAAACCTTCCGGTTTATCCTCATTACTGATTACGACAAGTTGCGTGATACTTTTCTGCTGCATTAACCGCAACGCCTCCACGGCATAAGCGTCTCTGGTGATTGTCACCGGACGTACAGTCATGATATCGCAGGCTTTGAGGTGAAACAGAGCCGTTTTACTGAAATGGTTCAGCATGCGCCTCAAATCCCCGTCCGTAATAATGCCGGCCAGTTTGCCGTCTTCTCCTGCAACAGCCGTTGCTCCAAGCCTTCTGGATGAAATCTCCAGAATGATCTGATCAAGATGCGCCTCGGGAGAAACCACCGGCAGGGCATTGGCACTGATCAGATCACACACCTTTAAGTACAATTTCTTGCCCAAAGCGCCTCCCGGATGATAGCGTGCAAAATCCTGCTGTGTAAATCCTCTTACTTCAAGCAGACAGATCGCCAGCGCATCGCCTAATGCCAGCGCAGCTGTCGTGCTGGTCGTAGGCGCCAGGCCGAGCGGGTCAGCCTCCTGCGGAGCATAGGCATGTAAAATAAAATCAGCGTGTTTACCCAGATATGAATCTTTCTCACTCACCATTGCGATCAGTTTCACCTCAGTTCGTTTCAATAACGGAATCAGTACTTTAATTTCTGAAGTATTCCCACTTCTTGAAACAGCCATCACGATATCATCATTACGGATCATACCAAGATCCCCGTGAATGGCATCTGCGGCGTGCATAAACAAAGCCGGAGTCCCGGTTGAGTTGAGTGTAGCAACGATCTTTTGTCCTATTATGGCACTCTTACCGACACCGGTAACCACCAATCTTCCGGGCGATTGCAAAATGGTTTCCACGCAGGCAGAAAACGAATCATCTATGTATTTTGTCAGATTCAACAAGGTTTCTGACTCTTGTTTCAAAACTTCTTTTGCTATTAACTGAATATTTTTTTCTAATTTCAATTTTGAATTAATTTTGAAGTAAAAAAAATCGTAAACTTAACTCAGAAAGCACGAACAAAGATAGCTAACTTTGGAATAACCCAATTGCTAAATCAGTAATGATAACTCAAGTCGATCAATTCACAATTAACACTTTGAAAGAAAAGCTCAAGGAAATTTTCGGTTTCAGCCAGTTTAGAGGCGAGCAGGAAATTATTATTAAAAATATCCTCCAAGGCAATAACACTTTTGTTATCATGCCAACCGGAGCGGGTAAATCGCTTTGCTATCAGCTTCCTGCGATTGTCAGTGATGGAATGGCCATTGTAATTTCTCCCCTGATAGCCCTGATGAAAAATCAGGTAGATCAAATGAACGCTTTTGGCATTAATGCACAGTTTCTCAACTCAACATTATCAAAGACTGAAATCAATAAGGTCAAAAAAGATGCGCTGAACGGGTCACTGAAGTTATTATACATTGCACCTGAATCTCTTACCAAAGAAGATTATCTTGATTTCCTTCAGAAGACCCGTATTTCTTTTGTGGCGATTGACGAAGCACACTGTATTTCTGAGTGGGGACATGATTTCCGTCCGGAGTACCGTCGTATCCATGGCATCATCGATAGTATCGGGCGGTTGCCCATCATTGCGCTGACTGCCACTGCTACTCCTAAGGTGCAGCAGGATATACGGAAAAACCTGCAGATGGAGGAAGCCGAAGTTTTCAAATCTTCCTTCAACAGAAAAAACCTTTATTATGAGATCAGGCCCAAACAGAAAGCCCAGAAGCAACTGATTAAGTATGTTCGGAATAACAAAGGAAAATCAGGCATTATTTATTGCCTCAGCCGTAAAACAGTAGAGGAAATCGCGGAATTGCTTAATGTCAATGATATCAAAGCACGTCCGTATCATGCCGGGCTCGACAGCAATACGAGGATGAATAACCAGGATGCGTTCCTTAATGAAGAATGTGATGTTATCGTTGCCACCATTGCTTTTGGCATGGGAATTGATAAACCTGACGTCCGGTTTGTGGTGCATTACGATGTCCCCAAATCACTGGAAGGTTATTATCAGGAAACCGGCCGTGCCGGTCGCGACGGACTGGAAGGCAACTGTATCATGTTCTACAGCTACGATGATATCCAGAAGCTGGAGAAATTTAACAAGGACAAATCGGTTACGGAACGTGACAATGCCCGCCATCTGCTCACCGAGATGGTGGCTTATTCTACATTGGGCGCCTGCCGGAGACGACAGTTACTCAGCTATTTCGGAGAGCATCTGGATAAAGACTGCGGATTCTGCGATAACTGTCTGAAACCTACTGAAAAGTCCAAAATACAGGACGAGGCTATTATGATTCTGCGTGCAATCGAGCTGACCGGGCAGCGTTTTGATGCCGAACATATTGCTGATGTACTGACGGCTACTACCACCAATCAGTATATCAAAAGTTATGAACATCATTTGCTGGATGTTTACGGAAAAGGTCTTGAGTTTAACGAATCCAGGGAATACTGGATTTCAGTAATACGGCAGCTGGTTGTTTTTAACTATATAGCTAAAGACATTGAGAATTTTGGCATTATGAAAATTTCTGAAAAAGGCCAGAATTACCTGAGTGACCCCTACCCTATTACGATTCATAAAGATCATAACTTCGAAGAAGAAGAGTCCAAATCCGAAGAGGAAGACAACAAGGATTTATCTAATGGAGCAGGAGGTGCACACGCCTACGACGAAGCACTTTTAGGCATGCTTAAAGCCCTTCGTAAAAGGGTTGCTAAAGAAAAAAACCTTCCTCCGTACGTAATCTTCCAGGATCCTTCGATGGAAGAAATGGCCACCACCTACCCTACCACTCAACAGGAAATGGCCCAGATTAACGGCGTAGGAATGGGGAAAGTACAAAAATTCGGTAAGCCTTTCATTGACCTGATTACCCGCTACGTAGAAGAAAATGATATTGAAACGGCTAAAGATGTAGTCATAAAATCAACGGTGAATAAATCGAAAATAAAGATTTATATCATTCAGCAGGTTGACAGGAAGGTAGATCTTGATGAAATTGCCGAAAATAAAGATCTCTCTATGGAAGAGCTGATCGAAGAAATTGAACATATCTGCTATTCCGGCACCAAGCTCAGTCTGGATTATTATATTAACCAGATCATGGACCGGGATCGTCAACGGGATATTTATCAGTACTTCCTTACAGCAGAATCTGATAACATCTCAGTAGCATTGAAAGAATTTGAAGCTGATGATGTCAGTGAGGAAGAACTCAGGCTGATGCGGATCAAATTCCTTTCAGAACTGGCTAACTAAAATCATTACTTACTTATATAAATAAAACGCTGCTCAGGTAACTGATAAAGCGTGAATGAAAAACAGAACACCGCAAAAGATATTGCGAAAACCAATTTTAACTGACTTGCGTAATTATGAATATATTAGTACTTGGTTCCGGAGGAAGAGAACATGCATTCGTTTGGAAGATTTCTCAAAGCCCGCTCTGTGATGAATTATATGTTGCTCCTGGAAATGCCGGTACTGCTGCAATGGCAAAAAATATTGCCGTCAGCTATAATGATTTTGAAGGAATTATTAAAATAATCAGGGAGAAAGCAATAGATCTGGTCATCGTTGGCCCGGAAGAACCCCTCGTAAACGGTATCGTTGAATTTATCCACGGAACGGAAGGCTTACAGAATATTAAAATTATAGGTCCCGGCCAGGCCGGAGCACAGCTGGAAGGCAGTAAGGATTTTGCTAAAAACTTCATGCAAAAATATGGTATCCCTACTGCAGCATCTAAAACCTTTACCCTGGAAACCATTCTGGAAGGACAGGAATACCTGGCCACCCACTCGCTTCCGGTCGTACTTAAAGCGGACGGACTGGCAGCAGGCAAAGGGGTTATTATTGCCGAAACCCACGAAGATGCCGTCAACACCCTGAACGAAATGCTGATGGACGGGAAATTCGGGCAGGCCGGCAATAAAGTAGTAGTAGAGCAGTTTCTCAAAGGAATTGAGCTGTCAGTTTTTGTGCTGACAGATGGTAAAGACTATAAAATACTTCCTGAGGCTAAAGATTATAAGCGTATCGGACAAGACGATACCGGACCGAATACAGGAGGAATGGGGGCCGTTTCCCCTGTACTGTTTGCTGATGAGAACTTCCTGAAAAAAGTGGAAGAGAAAGTCGTCAAACCTACCCTTAAAGGATTAAATGCCGAGGGTATTCACTACGTGGGCTTTATTTTCCTTGGATTAATGAATGTAAAGGGAGAGCCCTACGTTATAGAATATAATGTCAGAATGGGTGATCCGGAAACAGAAGTTGTATTGCCGCGCATCCAGTCTGACCTGGTTGCTCTCATGGCAGCTACAGTAAAAGGAACATTATCTGATACTGAGCTCATTACATCACCCCAATATGCTGTAACCACGGTTGTCGTGGCGGGAGGATATCCGGGAGATTATGAAAAAGGCAAAGTGATTACCGACATCGATAAGACAGAGGATGTGCTGGTTTTCCATGCCGGAACTACATTTAATAAAGATGCTGAAGTCGTGACAAATGGTGGCCGGGTATTAACATTTACCGGTATCGCCAATTCTCTGGAAAATGCAGTTTCCAAGTCACAACGTGGCGCATTTGGAGTACATTTTGAAGGAAAATATTATCGTCATGACATAGGTCTCGATTTACTTAGACTAAAAGATTGAGGAGATAAATATGGGTTGTGGATCATGTGCATCAGGAGCCGGCTGCGGAACGCAGCCATCCGCTTCAGGATGCGGGAGCAGCTCTTCCTGCGGAACAGGAGGCTGTAATAAAATGAATGTATTTGACTGGCTGGGACACATGAAAATCCCCCAGGCTATGCAGTATAATATTGTTGAGATCAAATTTAAAGGCGGCAGAAAGGAATATCTCCGCAATACCAATCACCTGAGCCTGACAACGGGCGATTGGGTAGTCTGTGAAATGCAATCGGGTTATCATATCGGTATGGTATCTCTGCAGGGCGATCTGGTACGGCTTCAGCTGAAAAGAAAAAAAATGGAGGCTGGTGAAGAGTTTAATTCCATTTTCCGGGTAGCCAATGAAAAAGATCTTGAAAAGCATATGCAGGCTATCGCACGTGATTTGCCTACTATGTTTCGTACACGCGAAATTATCCGTGAACTGAAACTGAATATGAAGCTGACCGATGTGGAATATCAGTCAGATAATACCAAGGCTATCTTTTACTATTCATCAGACGAACGTGTGGATTTCAGGGAGCTCATTAAAGTGCTGGCTTCTGAATTCCGGATTCGTGTAGAAATGCGGCAGATCAGTCTTCGTCAGGAAGCCAGCCGGCTGGGTGGTATAGGTTCGTGCGGACGGGAATTATGCTGTTCGACCTGGCTTACCGACTTCAAGAGTATTTCAACCTCGGCGGCACGTTATCAGAATCTTTCTCTGAACCCCGCCAAACTTTCCGGACAATGCGGCCGGTTGAAATGCTGCCTGAATTACGAGCTGGAGACCTATATGGATGCCCTCCGTGATATTCCGACCATTGATGTGCCGCTGAAAACAAAAAAAGGAGACGCGACACTACAGAAAACGGATATTTTCAAGAAAGTAATGTGGTTTGGATTTGACAGAGACAATAACTGGCACTCCGTCCCGATTGATAAGGTACTGGCTATTGTAGATCTTAATAAAAAGGGGATTATTCCTGAATCACTGGAGATACTTGAACCAGAGCCATCCCGGTTACCTAACAAAGCGACATCACTCAATTCTGATCTGGAAAGCCTGGATAAAAAATATAACGAAAGGCCGAAGAAGAAAAAGAAAAGAAAACCAAAGCCTAAATCGCCTAACGGAGCACCTGCTCCCGGACCGAAAGCCGGCTGATCCATTCTGTTATGAATCCAAGCCTTGCGAAACTGTATACGATCGGGCAGAAAAACAGCCGCCGCATTATAGGTCTTATGTCCGGTACTTCACTGGACGGTCTGGATGTGGCTCTTTGTACTGTTTCAGGTGCGGGGAAGCATACCAGGGTCGTATTGGATCATTTCGAGACGGTTTCTTACCAGGCCTCATTTAAAGACAAAATCAGGCAGGTTTTTGCCAAACCTGTCATTGATTTCGCATTTCTGTGTACATTAAACCCTTTGATTGGTAATGTACATGCCCGGATGATTCTTGATTGCCTTGAAAAATGGCAGATTCCGCCGGCAGAAATTGACCTGATTGCCAGCCATGGGCAAACTGTGTATCATGCTCCTAAAAAACAGCATGGCATAGAAGATATGCCCAATGCAACCCTGCAGATAGGCGATGGCGATCATATAGCCGTAAAAACGGGGATTATAACCATAAGCGATTTCAGGCAAAAGCATATTGCCGCAGGAGGTGAGGGTGCACCATTAGCTGCCTACGGGGATTATTTCCTGTTTTCTGATTCCGGTGAAAACAGGATTCTCCTCAATATCGGAGGAATCGCCAATTTTACATTCCTGCCACGCTCAGGAGACAGTAGCCGGGTTTTCACCATAGATACAGGCCCGGGTAATACCTTACTGGATTATTACACACAGGCTTACTTCGGACAACCTTACGACAAAGACGGAGCTATTGCAGCTAGTGGAGTGGTGAATACTCCGCTATTGGAAACGCTTAAAAAACATCCTTATTTTCAGCTACCCCCACCCAAAACCACCGGCCCTGAAGTATTCAATCATGAAATGATCCATGCGGCACAGATCGATTCAGGTCAAACCGATGTCAGCCCGGCAGACCTTATAGCAACCCTGACACGCTTCAGTGCCGATACTATTGCAGATGCAATCCGGACAGTAACAGCAGGAAACCATGAAAAATTTGCTGTTTATACCAGTGGCGGCGGAGCGCACAATCCGGTACTGATAGGTACCATTCAACAGCATCTGCCTGGATTTACCTTTGATAATATCCGTAAATTAGGAGTAAACGGTGATGCTAAAGAGGCCATTCTTTTTGCTGTACTGGCTAATGAAACTGTGGCAGGCGTACCAACCGGCGCCGAACAAAACCACGAGACACCAAAAATTTGTATGGGTAAAATTTCTTTCCCTCTGTAACATATGCACGATTGTATCATTATCGGTGGGGGCATTGTAGGACTTGCCACCGCACTGAAACTAAAAGAACAGCGTCCTTCCCTGAATATCCTGATTCTGGAAAAAGAGAATCATCTGGCTGGGCACCAGACCGGCCACAACAGCGGAGTAATCCACTCCGGATTATATTACAAACCCGGCAGCCTTAAAGCTACCAATTGTATCAGAGGATATCAATCGCTGATTGATTTCTGCAATACGTATGAAATCCCCTATGATCTTTGCGGTAAAATTGTAGTTGCCACACGCGCTGAACAGCTCCCTATTCTCAATGGTTTATATGAAAGAGGAATACAGAACGGCCTGAAAAACAACCGGAAAATCACCCGGCAGGAGATGAAAGAAATTGAGCCTCATGTGGAAGGCCTCGAAGGGATCTGGGTACCCTATACCGGTATTATCAATTACACCACAGTTACTGAAAAATACGGCGAACTCTTTCAGCAAAAAGGTGGCCGGATAATCATGGGGGAAAGAGTAACCAATATTCGTCAGCATGTCGCTTCTTCTGAAGTGATTACCGAAAGAGGAAATGTTTACGAAGCCCGGCTGATTGTCAATTGTGCCGGATTATATTCGGATAAAGTTGCGCAGCTTTCGCAGCCATCTCCTATCAACCTGCAGATTATTCCTTTCAGGGGTGAATATTATAAAATCCGCCCGGAGAAGCATTATCTGGTCAAAAATCTGATTTATCCTGTTCCTGACCCCAATTTCCCGTTCCTCGGTGTGCATTTTACCCGTATGATCGGAGGTGGCATTGAGGCAGGCCCTAATGCTGTATTGGCTTTCAGTCGCGAAGGATACCGTAAAACGGATATCAACCTCACCGAACTGGGAGAAACCCTGCAATGGCCCGGATTCCGAAAAGTGGCTGCCAAATACTGGCAGACCGGCATGGGTGAAATGTACCGTTCATTCTCCAAACATGCCTTCACCAAAGCCTTGCAGGAGCTGATTCCTGAAATCACGCAGGACGATCTGATACCTGGCGGCGCAGGAGTAAGAGCACAGGCTTGTGATATTCAGGGTGGATTACTGGATGATTTTGCTATCATTGAAGGTCCCCGTTCCATTAATGTATGTAATGCTCCGTCACCGGCTGCAACCTCCTCCCTTTCGATAGGACAAACCATTTCAGAAAAGGTGCTGGAAAGATTTTAAGCATCTGTAATTTAGGCTAACAAAGTTTAAAAACTTCCGGAAATCCGGGGGCTTTTAAACTTTGTCCAGCATTATCATCCCTGACAGTTTCCTTCACACTTTCTATCCTCCGGGACCTTCCCTGATCCCCGAGTGCCGGAAATATTCCAGCATAAAGAATAAAAAGTCATGGGAAGGATAACTCCCAACAGCGGAATCTGATGTTGATTTACGATCGATAGTAAATGTTAATTACCCTTGGGTTCCTATTGATAAACCGGATATTGATTGTCAGTTCATCATTAACCATTCATCTCATACTAAATTTTCCCGGGCAGCGTTGTTTTACGTAATGATATGATCTGAAATACTCCCGGATTATTACTAATCCATCTTGTTCACCACTCTATTCTGTAGTTTCTCAGGCAGGCAAAACATTCAACGTTTATGTAAATAGCTAATCCTTTAAACTAACTTCAGAAAGATGAAAAAACTAAAGATTTGTTTATTAGCAGTATTGTGCCTGATCGGCACAACCGTACTTATGGCTCAGGACAAAACGAACAATCTGGCCATTGGATTCAATATCAATCAGTTTCAAAATGATTTTGGTGTCGGCCTGCATGTTATCAGCCCTTATTTTGCCAATAACAAAGTAGCCCTGAAAGTGGGCGGGAATGTGCAATGGTTACAGCACGCAGAAAATAATCAGACAACCTGGTCGCCTTACGGAAATATACAGGTGGGTATCAGGAGCAGGCATTCTGTGGTGGAGGATAAAATATTTATCTATGGCGAAGGCGGAGGTGTTTTGTTACTGCCTGATTCAGAATTCTCAAGTTATAAAACGGTTAAAGGGGGGTATGGATTATTCGGTTTCGAGTTTAAGGCAAACCATGCTATAGGGTATTTCGTTGAACTCGGAGGTATGGGTACAGGCGCAAAAGCCGACAAAGTGCCGTTGAAGCCTCTTTACTCTAACGGCTTTATGTCAAGTGTCGGACTGAGGATAAATTTATAAATGCCTGCATCAGAAAAGTAATCAGAGCAACTGTAAAACATTGCTAAAATCCTGTAGCTTTACAAGCAGACAGTAAAATCAGATAAGTATGCTGACAGACATTCATCCCAAGCTGCCTATGCGCAACAAAGCTGCGACAAAGGACTTCTATATTAACCAGTTAACATTTCAGGAAGTAAGTGATTATGACCAGTATCTGATCATCCGGAAAGACCACATTGAAATACATTTCTTTGAATTCAAAGATCTGGATCCTCTGGAAAATGACGGACAGGTATATATCCGCACAGATGATGTGGCGGGTTTGTATCAGTGGCTGGTGGATAATAAAACGGCCATTCACCCTAACGGGCACCTGCAGTACAAGCCCTGGGGACAAAGAGAATTTTCGCTGCTGGATCCTGATCATAACCTGCTGACATTCGGACAAAGCATGTAACGTCAGGAAGTTATGATGCAGACAGAAAAACAATCCATAGAAAAATTTCATCAGTACCTTGAAAAGAAAGCCCTCGTAAAGGCTGAACATATTCCGCAGATTACCGCACTGGTTGTTGTAAAACAAGTCAGGAAGAATGAATTTCTGCTTTCCAGAGGACAGGTTTGCCAGCATGCGTTTTTTGTCAGCTCAGGGCTTTTACGTTTCTATTCTATTGACGATACAGGGAAAGAACATATCATTCAGTTTGCTCCGGAAAACTGGTTTATGAGTGATCGCGGAAGTTTCTATTTCGGTCAGTCATCCGCATTTTTTATTGATGCCATTGAGGAGTCATCGGTTCTGCTGCTCGATCAGCACTTTTATGAACGCGCCTCTGACATAAGCCCTGAGTTCAGGAATTACAACGAATACCTTCTTCAGAATCATATCCGGCACATGCAAAACCGCATCAATCTGCTCATCGGAGCCATCGCTGAAGAACGGTATCTTGATTTCATTAAGCTTTATACTGACCTTACCTTTCGGGTTCCCCAATGGATGATTGCATCTTATCTGGGCATCACTCCTGAAAGCCTTAGCCGGGTCAGGAAAACCCTGGCTAAAAAGAACTTTCATCCCGATTGATTTCTTACCATACATCAATGTGCAGGCCTTACCGCTCAGTTACTTTTGTATTGTCAATTTGCAACAACAAATACTAACAATCATGACAACAAGAAATATAGAAGTGGTGGTGGCACCCCGAGAGCCGCATTATGTCGGGGATGGGTTCAGAGTACATAATTTTATTCCGGGTGGTTATCGGCTGGATATGAAAAGAATGGATCCTTTTATATTACTGGACTATAATTCCAGCTTTTACTTCCCGCCAACTCATAAAACCAGAGGAGTGAGTGTGCATCCCCACCGTGGGTTCGAAACCGTAACGATTGCCTATAAGGGCAGAGTTGCTCATCAGGACAGCAGTGGTGGTGGAGGTACCATTGCAGAAGGTGATGTTCAGTGGATGACGGCAGCATCGGGTATTTTGCACAAGGAATATCATGAAGAAACCTTCAGCAGAGAAGGAGGGGATTTTCAGATGGTGCAGCTTTGGGTGAACCTTCCGGCGAAAGATAAAATGTCAAAGCCAAAGTATCAGAGTATTTCAAATACTGACATCGCAAAATATGAACTGCCCGGAAACAGCGGATCTGTTGAAGTAATAGCCGGAGAATACCATGGTATTAAAGGTAGTGCCAGTACATTTTCACCTTTGCATTTGCTTAACACCCGCCTGGCCAAAGCAGGAAAAGCACTCTTTTCATTTCCGGAAAACTACAATACTGCTTTACTGGTCATAGAAGGAAGCATCAAAATAAACGATACGGAAGAGATCCCGACCGATCACCTTGCATTATTTGAGAACAACGGTGAAGAATTCCAGATCGAAGCGACAGAAGACGCAGTGATTCTGATACTGAGTGGTGAACCGCTCAATGAACCTATTGTATCACACGGACCTTTTGTGATGAATACTCAAAGAGAAATTGTGCAGGCTATTGAAGATTATAATCTGGGAAAATTCGGTTATCTTGAATAGTATTTCAGGGAAAAGCCATTACAGAGGGATTCTGATAATGCTTTTCCCTGTTTTTTAAGGGTGGTTCTCGGTTACCCTTATTTCTTCATAATCTTGAACTCAACCCGGCGGTTAGCCTGCTGTCCTTCAGGGGTGGAATTTGTTGCTATCGGCTTACTTTCTCCGTACCCTTTACCAATAATCCGATCAGGTTCGATTCCCTTTCCGATCAGGTATTCACGGACGGAATCTGCCCGCTCCTGCGAAAGTTTCAGATTGGAAGCATCACTGCCAACGTCATCCGTATGCCCGCCTATTTCAACTTCCATCTGCTGGTTGAGGTTCATGGTCAGTACCAGACGATCCAGTTCAGGGAATGACTCACTGTTAAGCGTGGATTTACCGGATTCAAAGAATATATTATTCAGGCGAATCATCTGACCTTCTTCAATAGGAACCAGCTTAAGTGATTTACCGGAAATTTCCCTGAAACCATTACCCGCATTGTTTTGAGTGGAATCAGCTCCGGTCAGATCAAGATTCTCTCCTTCCGCCAGAAAATTATCCGCTTTGGCATACATGCTGTACTTTTTACCATACGGCAACACAATTTTATATTCGCCCGTCACCGGATTGGTCGTTGCTGTCCCCACCTCTTCACCATCAGCCAAGTCGATATATATTATTTCACCACTGACGGGTTTACCGGTTTTGGAATCAATCACCTTTCCGCTTACCATTACCACCGGATCAGGCACCAGCGCAATTATAGAAGAATCCACTTCCACCGCTTCCTCTCCCGGTTTGGGGGGATCAGGACGCAGTTTCAGCCGCACAATGTCCCCGCCTTTCCCTTCTACATTTTTAAAGGAAGTAAAATAAGCGTAATCGCCTAATGCTGAAATCGAATAATAAGCATCGTAACCATCGGTATTTACTTTCGGCCCCAGATTGGCCGGCTTACTCCAGCGGTTCCAGCCTCTTCCAATCCGCTTGCTATAGTAAATATCATTACTACCCAGTCCACCCGGACGATCGCTTGAGAAATACAACGTTACGCCATCGGCCGCCAGGAAAGGAGTGGTTTCTGTAAATTCTTTTGTATTGATTTCAGGACCCAGATTTTCCGGCTTACTCCAACTGCCGTTTTTCTGCTTGAACGAAACATACAGATCATCCACTTTGCTGTTTTTCTTTTCACTGAAAGAAAGGATCAGTACTTTTCCGTCGGCCGAAAGATACCCACAGTCAAACTGGCCTTTGCTCAATTTTTCATAACCGGGAATATCCAGCTTTTCGGGAGCCGACCATCCCCGTGCTTCCTTTTTGCTGATGGAAAAACCACGGGTTTCATAACGTCCTTTCACATAAGCCCCCTTGATCAGAATGGTATTTCCATCCGGAGAGATACTGTACAGGCTGTTATAGGTATCCCGGTTGAGTGGTGCCTGAAGCCTTCGGGAGGTTATCCAGCTACCGTTCCGGAACTCTGAATACCAGATATCCTGGCTTCCTTTTGTACCGCTTCCGTTGTTGGGATGGCTGATTCTTGAAAAATAGAGTGTATTCCCATCCGGAGAAATTACCGGTGCAAGCTCATTATATTCACTGTTAACAGCTTTCCCCAGGTTCTCAGGCTGTGCGGCAACATAGCTGACAGTCAAAACCAGGAAAAGAATGGAAAGAAGGTTTTTACGCATAATTAAAAAAATAAGCACTCACCTTCCTCATCAGGATTATTCAGACGAGGGATTTTTTACATACAAAGAAGTATCCAGATCCTTAATTTCTACTCTGAGAGCTGCTTCGTTCATTTTCTGCAGCAATATTTCCGGATCGCTTTCAACAATCGGGATAGCGCGGGTATCAGGATGCAGAAATCCTTCCTCTGCCATTTTGTTCATCTGAGCAATCAGGGAATCGTAAAATCCATTGACGTTCAGAATGCCGATCGGTCCATTGAAAATCCGTAGTTGTCTCCAGGTCAGTATTTCAAACAATTCATCCATCGTACCATATCCGCCCGGCAAAGCGATCACACCGTCAGAAAGGGACACCATCCTTGCTTTTCGTTCATGCATGGTGTCCACAAAAACCATTTCTGAAAGCGTATTATGAGCGACTTCAAGTTTTGCCAGAAAATTAGGAATGATCCCGATTACCTTTCCATTATGCTGAATGGCGGCATCAGCCACCACACCCATAAGTCCTACGTTTCCTCCTCCATACACTACTTTGGTATTCTGAGCAGCCAGTAAGGCTCCTGTTTTATTTGCGGCCTCTTTATACACAGGATTAAACCCCATGTTGGCTCCGCAATACACTACTACCGAATTCAACATACAAATAAAAATAGTTACTACCTTCTCTTAACGGGTAATATGCTCGGCCAATTGTTTCAAATCCAGATTTCCGAAAGTACCAGAACCCATCATCAGTAAATTCCTGTGTTTCCAGGATAAGCCCTCCAGGTAATTTTTCAGTTCTTCCTGGCTGGTAAATACCAGCAGGTCATCTCTGCCGAATGCGGTTTGTATATCTGTGGCTGAAATAGCTTCCAGGCGTTTGTTCCGGACAGTATTTTCATTAAAATAAACCACAGCCACGTCCGCCGCATCCATTTTACCCCTGTATTGGGGTATGAATGACTTATTCAGGCTACTGAAAGTATGTAGCTCGGCCACGGCCACCAGCTGATGATCCTTAAACTGAGACTTTACAGCATGGGTAGTGGAATATACTTTGGACGGAGCATGGGCAAAATCCTGATAAACGTGCGTATCGCCGTTGGAAGCGAGAAGATTCATTCGTTTGGAAGCCCCTTTAAAAGTGCTTATGGCACGGTAAAAATCCTCACTCAATATACCCAATCGCTCGCAAATCTGTTTTGCACCATTGAGATTTTTAAGGTTATGTTCACCGAAGATCTGAATAGGCACTTCCCCGTCTTCTGCGGTCACCAGCACTGTCTGGGTGCCCTGCAACTTTGCAGGGTGCGCATTATAAGGTAAAAATGTAATCTCCTGACGCTCCTCTGCTATCAGAGGGCTGATGCTTTCATCGGTTTCATCATAAACCAGTACTCCCGCTTTAGGTAACTGTTTAATCAGCGACTCAAACTGGCTGACATAAAACTCCCAGGTCGGAAAGACATTGAAATGATCCCATGCAATACCACTGACCAGGGCAATATGTGCCTGATAATGCAGAAATTTAGGTGTCGGGTCAAGTGGCGAAGTGAGGTATTCATCACCTTCAACAATCAAAACCGGTGCTTCATCATCCAGATGAACCATATTGTCAAAGCCCTCGATATGGGCACCCACCAGGTAATTAAACTTCCGGTTGTTTTCCTTCAGTACATGCAGAATCATGGAAGTAATGGTTGTTTTTCCATGACTTCCGGCAATCACTATCCTCTGTTTATCAAGGCTTTGCTGATAGATAAATTCAGGATAGGAATAAATCTTAAGATTCAGTTCCCTGGCTTTTAACAACTCCGGATTGTCACTCCTTGCATGCATACCCAGAATTACGGCATCCAGTTCTTCTGTGATCCTATCCGGATTCCAGCCTTCAGCAACTGGTAACAAGCCATGAGCCGCCAGGCGCGACCTGGACGGTTCATATATTTCATCGTCTGAGCCTGTGATGAAATATCCTTTTCTTTTTAATTCGATAGCAAGATTGTGCATTACACTGCCTCCTATCGAGATGAAATGTATTTTCTTACTTTTGGAATCTAAACTCATTTCCTGATCAGGCGTTCTGGTTTTGGGGCGAAGTTAGTAAGTTTTGATTTTTGATTCACCATACCCGTGCGTCAAATCACAAGAACGAACTCTAATAATCTGCGAATTGTTACTCACAATATACAAACTGTTACTATTTTATGTATCTACCATTTGATGAAATTGATTTTGATGCCAGGCTCTGGATATACCAAACTGACCGTGTACTTACTGCTGATGAAGCTGGAACGCTGAACGAAATGCTGAAAAGTGTTCTTAACGGTTGGGAAGCGCACGGAAAGGCACTAACGGCTTCAGGAAAATTATTTTTTAATCGTTTTGTCGTGATAGCTGTAGATGAATCAAAAGAAAGGCCGAGTGGCTGCTCTATTGATACTTCCGTGGGCTGGCTGAAAGAAATAGGTTTGAAAATGAATATCAGCTTTTTTGACCGCTCTCCGGCCTGGCTTGATGAATCCGGCACTGTTCACACCATTCCGTTAGCAGAGGTAAAGCAGGCTATAAAAAACGGGGTTATCAAAGACAATACCACAGTTTTCGATAATCTGGTGCAAACCAAAGCCCAATGGATGAACCGATGGAAAATTCCGGCCTCTAACAGCTGGATGAAAAAATACCTTAACGAAGCCAAGGTCAATAACGAAGAAGAATAAATGACATTTGCCGGTATAATACGCACTTTCTGCTTTCATTACTGATCAGTGGAAAGTGCTTTTGCTGAATACTGAATGAAAGCCTGAGAATAAGGCGGGAATGAATTTGTATTTTCTTCCTGTCCCTTTCGGGTAATGAGCCTTGTATAAGCACCTTCTAAAATGGCATCCTTCTCAATACCCTGTCTCTCTTTGTAAAAGTCGCCTTTATATTCACAATTTATGAAAGCTATATAACATACTCCTATTCGCTTATTTAAACAGGATTGCGCAACTGTATATTAAAAATATAATATAAAATCTTAATTTTATATTTATCGAACAACAACACACTATATCAAAGACACACACTTATGCCTTTCGTAAAAATCTACATACATTTTGTATGGAGTACCAAAAACCGGTTTCCTTTTCTGAACAGCAAGGAATTACGGCTGAGAGTATGGAACCATATAAGGGAAAACGCTAAAGAAAAAGGAATTTTTATCGATTTTGTCAGCGGGTATACCGACCATTGCCATTGCCTGGTATCGTTACGTACCGACCAGACTATTCAGAAAGTGATGCAATTAATTAAAGGTGAATCTTCATTCTGGATAAATAAGCATAACCTGACGGAGCAAAAATTTGACTGGCAGGATGAATACTTTGCAGTTTCAGTGTCAGAATCAGGGATCGACCGGGTTAGAGAATATATCAAAAATCAGGAAGTGCATCATGCAAGAAAAACATTTCAACAGGAATATGATGCCTTTATCAGCAAATATGGATTTGAAAAACAGAGGGGCTGATTTCTATTTTATTCCTCCAGATGAATCTGGGGACAATTCATGCATCTGGAAACAATTTATAAATTCATTCTCTTATCCTCCAGATGAATCTGGAGGCAATTGATCAGGCTATCAATTAGAATGGATTTTAATCTATTTGGAGGTAATTGATCAGGCCTTGGTATTTTCAAAAAATTCAAAATTGACATGATGAATTAGATTGGGTTTCAACCCATTCCAATAATTATAAATCCAATGAAATGAATTAAAATGGATTTTAATCCATTTCATCACCTAACAGTGAACCTTCTTCTGTTTTGACTGATGCCGCAACTGCTTCATTAATCTCTTTCAACTCGTTTGCTGTCAGATTCCGCCATTTCCCTACCGGCAGGTTTTCCAGCGTAACGTTCATGATCCGGATACGTTTTAATTTTACCACTTTATAGCCCAGATATTCACACATCCGGCGGATCTGCCGGTTAAGTCCCTGCGTCAGAATAATGGTAAAAACATAAGCACTGTCTTTCCTGACAAAACATTTTTTGGTAACAGTATCAAGAATCGGCACTCCGTTACTCATTTTCTGAATAAAATCCGGACGAATGGGCTTATCCACCGTTACCACATATTCTTTTTCATGATTGTTACCGGCACGGAGGATCTTATTGACAATATCACCGTCACTGGTCAAAAAAATGAGTCCTTCTGAAGGTTTATCCAGACGGCCGATAGGAAAAATCCGCTCTTTATGTCGGATGAAATCAATGATATTTCCTTTGACATGCCGCTCCGTGGTACAGGTAATCCCCACAGGCTTGTTGAAAGCGATATACACACCCGCTTTTTTAACTTTGAGCGGCTTACCATTAATACGTACATCATCACCTTCCGTGGCTCTGTCGCCCATTACGGCCACCTTCCCGTTTAAGGTAACCAGGCCCTGCTCTACCAGCTTGTCCGCTTCCCTGCGGGAGCAAAAACCGGTTTCACTGATAAATTTATTAATGCGGATCAACTTTTTGCCGTTATTCGTTCTAACAGATTTTCCAATAAACCTTAAAGGTAAAACATAATCCTCAATTACGTTTATTTCAGAATAGCAATGAGTAACCGGAAGGCCTGTCGTCAGGTTAAATCAAAAAATAATTTAGAGCGAAAGGCTGCTACACTATTTCTTCTACAAGAATCAATAAATGAACAAATTATAACAAAATCCGTTTTTTTTTCTATTCTAAGCCAACCTTTATGTAAAAAAATGCATCTTGCAATTGACCAAATGCCATTATTATGTAAACTGATATGTAAATAAGAATTTACACAATCAACATTATCGCAACCAAAACGATTAACAATCCCTGACACTCAATTCCGACATATTTCTTGCATGAAAGTATTCTTTTCAGTTATTATCACCGCTCTTATTCCTGTCTGCTTATTCCTCGGCTGTATGGGTAAAGACATTAACATTAACCTCCCCTATTCCGGAGACAAACTGGTTGTTTACAGTCAATTATCGCCAGAAACTCCTGTCACTGTATTGTTGAGCAAATCATTTAATCCGGTGGGCGCACTTCCTGAAAACCTGAAAGTGAGTGGTGCGGAAGTATGGTTGGTGAAAGACGGAAAGCCATTGATACAACTTACAGAAACCGAACAGCCGGGAGAATATACTTGTGACAGCCTTCCTGAAGCAGGGCCTTCCTATCAGATAATTGCCAAAGCTACAGGATTACCGGAGGCCGTTTCCGAGCCGGTTATTCTTCCGGATCTTCTTCAAACCCTGCGCTATGAACATACCAAAGACAAGGGAGGATCTATTAATAATTTCATACCACAGGATGAGTTCAAAGTATGGCTGAATCCGAACAATGAACCTGACGATAATTATTATTTATTCGGCTTACGTGCTGTTTTTGACGAACCGCATTTTAGTCAGTCCTGGCCATCTGTAGACAATACCACCATGAACGAAGCAGAGTGCAGCACAGATGGGGGGAGAACCCGGGGAGAAATTAGTTATAGCTATTATCTGATCAAGGGTTCCTGTCTTCCGGGAAACAATTTACCCCTAAAAATCTATTTGCAAACAGCCCGGGCTCTATGGGTTAATAATGCTATTGAATATGAAAGAGTAAAAGGAATTGAAATCATTGCCGGTAAAGTAACCAGGGAGATTTTTGACCTTCAAAAAGCCAATAACCGAAATCCGGAAGGATTGGACCTGCTCGTCACAGCGCCACAGATCTACCATTCCAACATCCAGGATGGATATGGCCTGGTCACCGCTTCCAATGATTTTATAATATCAATCCCCGAATAATGCGCTTATCCTGTCTGATTATATTCCTGTTTATTTCGATCGCTGCTTCATCACAAACCAGAACAGCCTATGGTACGGTGCGGGATGATGCCTCAGGTGAATACCTGATTGGTGCCTATGTAGTAGATACGCTGACCGGACAAGGCGTTGCTACCAATCACTATGGGTTTTTCAGTGTGCCTCTGTCCGGCAACACGGTACTGAGGATCAGTTATGTGGGTTATGAAACACTTGTACTGGACACCTTCGCCACTTTTCCTCTTGACCTACGATTGCAACCCACAGAGCTAGACAACGTAATCGTAAGGGAAAAGCGTCGCCTGTCTGTTCCTACTGGCTATCTGCAGATTCCCATTCAGCAGATTAAGTCCATGCCTTCGCTTATGGGTGAAGCCGATATCCTCAAAGCCCTGAGTCTGACACCCGGTGTATCGGCCGGCATGGACGGCAGTGCAGGGATTTATGTCCGTGGAGGCACACCCGATCAGACGCTGATGCTGCTTGATGACGTGCCGGTATACAACGTCACACATCTGGCAGGCTTCTTTTCGGTATTCAATCCCAATTCTATCAAGTCGGTCGAGCTGTATAAAGGAGCATTCCCTGCCCGCTTCGGCGGAAGGCTTGCCGCCGTAACCGAGCTGACCATGCGAGAAGGGAACAACCAGAAGTTCAGCGGAGAAGTGGGCCTGGGCCTGCTCAATCAAAACCTCACGCTGGAAGGCCCTCTCCTCAAAAACAAAGCGTCATTTATCATTTCCGGGCGAGTATCCACACTAGGTATTACCGAGCTTCTCCAGTTCAACAGAAAGAAGGAATCAGGCGAAGCGTTCCGGTATAATTTTTATGACCTCAATGCCAAAGTCAATTTTCAGCTCAGTAATAAAGACCAGCTTTTCCTGAGTTTTTATGGCGGCAATGACAAGTTTTCCTATACCGAATGGAGAGGCCGGAACACTGATCATGACTCAGAAACCCTGGCAGGCAATTATTGGGGTAACCGCACGGCCAGCCTGCGGTATAACAGGATTATGTCTGAAAAGCTTTTTGCACGGGCCACCCTTATTTACTCCTTTTACGACAGCGCGTTTGAAAACCGCATGGAGGAAAACACTCCGGCAGAACAGAGTCACTTTTTCAGGCGTACCCGGGCCAGTGTGGAAGATATGGGTGGGAAGTTTCATCTCGAATACTTTCCTACCCCGGGGTTCAGGGTAAAGGCAGGAGCGGACCTGATCCAGCACTATTTCCGGCCGTTCATCAGTGAGACCAATTACACCATTGAAAGCCCCGCTGCATCCCGCACCCGCTTTCAGGCTTTTCAGGCCGATGCTTATATAGACGCAGATATACACCTGACCGAAAAAATACAGATGAACGCCGGCTTGCGCTACAGCTCCTACCTGCTCAAAGACCGGAGTTTCCATAATCCTGAACCCCGGATAGGCCTTACCTGGCAGTTGCCGGCTAACTGGACTGCCAAAGGGGGCTATTCAATCATGAACCAGTACCTGCATCTGTTGTCTAATACCACCGCAGGTTTCGGCTTTGACGCGTGGTTACCGGCCACATCCCTTGCGGTGCCGTCACGGGCTGAGCAGTTCTCCGTCGGGATCGTCAAAAACTGGGAAAAGCACGGCCTGGAGCTGTCACTGGAAGGTTACGTAAAATCCATGAACCACCTGATCGACTACCCGGAAGGCACCAGCTTTACCGATATGCTCGCCGATTCATGGGAGCAGATTATTTCAAAAAACGGCATGGGACGTGCCAAAGGAATTGAACTGATGCTGCGCAAAGACACCGGAAAGCTCAATGGCTGGATCTCCTACACTCTTTCCAACAGCGAACGGAAGTTTGAGGATATCAACGGAGGTGCCTGGTTTCCGATGAAGTATGACCGCAGGCACAATCTGTCGGTCACGGGCGCTCTGACGCTTTCTCCCAAATGGAAAATCAGCAGTACTTTCGTCTACCAGACCGGCCACGCTGTTACTTTACCGGATGCAGCCTATATCATTACCGGGGATCCGTCCAATACTCTGAGGTTTGTCTATAGTCAAAGAAACAGCGGCAGAATGCCCGATTACCACCGGCTGGACATCGGGGCAACGCGTACCATTACTACCGCCAAAGGAAACACAAGACAGCTTAATATCGGATTTTACAATGTATATAACCGCAGTAATCCGTTGTATCTGGATTTCAAACCTGTATGGCAAAATGGTAATGTCACCTCTATTCAGACCAAACAGTACTCATTGTTTCCGGTTTTACCTTATATTAATTATTCCGTTAAATTTTAATCTGACCAGCCATGTCACGACTTACCCATGCATTCGCATTTCTCATTTCAACCATGCTGCTTGCACAAACAGCAAGCGCTCAGATGATTTCGGCCTCCGGCACTTATTCTGATAAAAAATACGACACCCAGCTACGAAAGGGCAGCCTGATGGTCAACCTGAACGGCTCGGTTAGCTACATTAATAATCCTACCGAGAAAAGTATGCAATACAATGCTACTCCACAATTCGGTTATCTATTTGCAAATCGACTGGCAGCCGGAATACATTTTTCCTTTGGAAAAGACACTTACTATAAAGCTGGTGGTACAGCAGGACCTGAAAAAGTGCCCTTAAATACCTTCTCACAGGAAGCTTTTGTACGGTATTATATAACTTCTCTACGAGTGAAGCCATTCATACAGGCAACTGCAGGTGGCAACCATTATAAATCAACCAATATCAAAGGAGAAGAAGTTAAAGACTATGCATTCACAGGTAGCGGGGCAGTCGGGCTGAGTTTTTTTATCAGTCCAAAATTCTCGGTAGAAGCCATGTATAACCAACGGTTTCTGAAAGAGGGACTGGAATATGGAGAATTAAAAAATCGCCATATCCGTATCGGCGTTTCGTATTTTATCGGCAGATAAAACAGGCATGACTTAACACAGAGATGAATTTCAAATGGCAGGTTTCAAAGTGAAAACAGGTATTTCGCAAGGAAATATTTTCCGGAACCTGCCTTGTCTGCTTGCGGTCAGATCAGTGGTGGGGTCAGTTAGCCGTGAAAACGATGATAACAATAATCTAATTCAGGGTGGGATCAACCGGGTAGTGCGCGATGGACCGGTATTCCCCACCCATTTGCCGTAAAATTTCCCTCCAGAAACTGCCTGCGGGTGTGGTAAACAGAAAATCAGCGTCGGTAGTCGTGACAATCCAGGCCTTCTGCTCCAGTTCATCCTTCAGCTGCTCTTCTCCCCAACCCGAATACCCGGCAAAAAAACGGATTTCATCAGTACCTATCTGGTTCAGGTTCAGACATGTTTTCACCTGTTCAAAATCTCCGCCCCAGTATAAATTCTCTTTTATAAGCACACCGTTACTGATCAGATCGGGCCGGCGATGCAAAAAATGAAGGGTGTTATTCTCCACCGGTCCGCCCAGAAACAACGGAAAGTCGTGGTAAATATCTTCATCCAGCACATCTCCCAGCTTCAGTTGTGTTTCCTGATTCACCACCAAACCAAAAGCTCCCAGTTCGTTGGATTCGCAAAGAAATACGACACTCCGCTCAAAATTCGGATCTCCCAGAAAAGGTTCTGCAATCAGAAAATCACCTTTACTTACTTCACGCTTCATGACCTGTTCGCTTTTAATTCACCACCGTTTCAAATAGCTAAATTTAACAATTTTTCCAAAAACTGCCACCTGCTTATTAAATTTATCACAAATTATCAAAAAGGGATTTAATTTCGCCGGTCTTATTAAAATCATAAACTCCTGCAAATGGCTCTTATACTACCTGTACATGGTATTACACCTACCACCGGCGAACATAGCTGGATCGCTCCTAATGCCACACTGGTTGGTAATATTAAAATGGGAGATTACTGTACCGTATGGTTCAACGCCGTGGTAAGAGGCGATGTAAACAGCATTGAGATCGGGCATCATACCAATATTCAGGACGGTGTGGTGATCCATTGTACTTATCAGAAATTTAAAACTGTTATCGGCAATCATGTATCCATCGGGCATAACGCCATTGTTCACGGCTGTACGGTACACGATCACGTGCTGATTGGCATGGGCGCTATCATCATGGATGGCGCGGTAGTGGGTGAAGGTTCTATTATAGCCGCGGGTGCGATTGTCACACAAGGGACTCAGATTCCGCCGGGCTCCATTTATGCGGGTAACCCTGCCCGGTTTCTGAAGCATACCAGTCAGGATCATAAAGAGATGATCGAAAGAACGGCCAGAAACTATATTACTTATTCAGGATGGTTTAAGGAAGAACAGTGATTCAGATCTCTGAAATACTTACTCCGGCCAGTTCCTGAAAGATCATTTGCCAGTAATAGGTAACGTGGGGATTATTTTCTTTGGATGAAGCCAACGGGTCAAACGGCGATATGATGGTAATTTCAGGATTGCCTATGGAATATTGGTTGAGCTTTTTCAGGTCTTCAGCGGCCCATTGCCCGGCCTGTTCCTGTGTGGCAGGCGGACGAACATGAAAATCCCTTCGTCCCTGGCCTTTGGTACTTTCGACCATATCGCTGAAATAGTAAACTTTTACCCGTCCGTCTTCCCTGGAAGCTGTTTCAATGACCGGCAGACTGGCCCAGAGATCCGTCTGCTGGTTGGAATTGCCCGTATTGGCTTGTTCCAGTTTATTCAGAGTCTGCCGCAGAAAAACGGATTTTTCTTTCTGCAACATCAGCTGATAAGTATTTTCGATCATTTCACGGTCTGTCGCACTGGCACCGTAGGTGTCGTCCTTTTCAGTCCTGATTTCAACAGAAAGCGCACGTGCCTTGGAAGTATTTTCATGCACATAATAGATTTCCAGCCGATCGCCCGTATGCTGCAGGTTATTATTAACAATCTCCGTCAGCTCTTTTCTGTACTTCTGACTGACATAGCCGCTGCCAGTCCGGACACTCTGGGTTTTATCAATAAATATAAGTGTATGGAGTTTCCGGGCTTTGGGTTCACTCTGTTGTTCCTGATTTGCGGAACAGCCGGAAAGTAGTGCAACCCAACCAAGAACACTAAAGGAAAGAAAAAAAACAGACCGGATTTTCATGCAGATAGTATCTTATTTAGCTGGCGAACAGATTAACAATGGTATAGTCCGGATATTCATTGTCGGCCATCAGCTTTTTGCAATTGAGATCATTCAGCGTCGGTTACAGAGCCCGGATATGCCAATGAAGTATCCGGCCTTTTACAAACCGGATACTTCAACAACACAAGAACGATTTATTTGTCCAAATATGACATAATCTCTTCAGAAACTCCTGTGCTGGAGTATCCGCCATCGTGATACAGATTCTGCATAGTGACCATGCGGGTAAGGTCAGAGAACAGAGAAACGACATAATCCGCACAGGATTCAGCAGAAGCATTTCCCAGCGGACTCAGTTTTTCTGCGAAATCATAAAAGCTGTCGAATCCGGCAATACCACCACCGGCTTTGGTTTTGGTGGGAGATTGTGAAATCGTATTCACCCTCACATTTTTCAGTTTACCATAGCGGTAACCATAACTGCGGGCAATACTTTCCAGGGTAGCTTTTGCATCACCCATATCACCATAAAAAGAATAGGTACGCTGGGCGGCAATATAAGAAAGCGCCACAACAGAGCCCCATTCATTGATGGCATCCTGTTTTTCAGCAACCTGCAACAGCTTGTGCAGTGAAAGTGCTGAAATATCCAGGCTTTTCATATACCAGTCATAGTTCAGATCACCATACGCTTTTCCTTTACGGATATTCGGGCTCATCCCGATTGAATGGAGGACGAAGTCAATCTTACCACCAAGAAAATCTGTAGATTCACTGAAAAGTTTTTCAATATCTTCAACAGAAGTAGCATCTGCCGGAATCAATTTAGACCCGCATTGTTCTGCCAGTTCATTGATTGCTCCCATACGCATTGCGATAGGCGCATTGGTCAGTGTAAATATTGCACCTTCTTCTTTAGCCTTCAGCGCCACTTTCCAGGCAATTGAATTTTCGTCGAGAGCTCCTGAAATAATCCCTCTTTTCCCCTTTAATAATCCGTAAGCCATAGTTATGTACTTATATACAAATAAAAATAAGTTGTTGGTATATCTGAATCAGACTGCAAAGTAACAAATTTTGTATGGTAAAATTGCTATGCCTTACTCAACGGGCATAACCGGCTTCAGGCCGGCCACCGTTTCCAGAAATTTTTCAGTTTCCTTCTGCACACCCTGCCAGTCTCCGGAGGTAATATGAGAAGCAATCACATGATGCCCTGACTCAGGGAACGCCTTTTCCACTTTTTTGTCAGGATCGGTTCCCAGTTGCTCAAACATCTGCAGCATCGCATCCACCGAAACCGTCTTATCCTGCTCTTCCTTGTTTTTATAATAATAGCCCAGGAATACCGGCATTCTGATTTTCTCATAATTCTCATGGCGCGCCACAGCATCAATGGTCTGCTGAAGCGCCAGATGTCCGTTTGTGTTCTGGCTGTTCAGCCAGTAATCCTTCCTGCCCTGGCTATCTTCTTTCATGACATCATGCTCACCCAGCACCCACTTCAATATCTTTGGCCCCCACGGGCCGGTAGCAATAGCCAGCGCATTATTATAAGTTGTAATGCATGGAGAATATAAAACCAGCGCTTTGATTTCAGGATAATTAGCGGCCAGATAAACCGATAAAAGTCCCCCGGCAGAAGTCCCTACAACAATCACACTATCTCCGAGCTGTTTTCCAATGGCCAGCGCCCTCTTCGCTCCATCCACAAAATTCTGCGGGGTAAGGTCATCAAACGCGTCAGGATCACTAAGTCCCGCGTCATGCATACGGGACAGGTAAAGATTAGCACCGTACCTTTCAGCCAGATTTTTATGTACAGGGTCGCCCTCAGCCCAGCTTGCTCCGAAACCATGTATATATACAATACTATAAGGTGTTTTTCTCTTCAGTGAGTCGGCCCATATAATTCTTGCCTCGTTATCGGGCTTTAAATCAGCAATTGCCTTTTCAGAATCGATTACTTCCTTTTCCAGCTGCACCAGGTCGGAAGTCACAGACGGCAGATCGGGAACCAGGTTAACCGCCGGCGGGCGTGGACCCAGAAAATATACAATAATCAATAACGCCAGAAATAATAACAGGCCGGATAACATCTTTTTCATATTTGAAGGGTAAAGAACTGATCAGCAAATTAAAATTTAGTTTCCTTAACAATTTGCGAATCTAATAATTAAAAGTAAACTTTGGGGGCTAATTTATACTGTAAGTGTGAAGAAATTTGAATTTATAACCCAGTGGCTCTCGTTGTCGTTCGTCGTTCTGTTATTAACGGCATCGGTCACCTGTGGTTCTTTTTCAATTCCGGGAGAATTTAAAAACGACCGGGTCAGTCACTTATTATCCAAAGAAAAAAGTCTGAAGGACACCTCATCAGATGAGGTACCGGTCATAAGTGAGCTGAAGTTAAATGCGGTTGTTACCCATTTTTCTTCTTTTGATTTTGATAAGGCTTTTTTCCAGATCGTACATGAATGGGTTCCCGCCCGGTTAAAAACAGTCATTCCCCTGGCTTTCAGTATACCGCATTACTATCTGCAGTTTTTCCGGTATGTGTTCGGGCACCATATTGCCATTAATGCCCCCTGACTTCATTTATTTATTATGCGCATCTCCGCAGGCCTGGAAGCTGTATTCAATATAGACAATCCAAGGCATTTAATTTCTGTTTTTATCAATTTATAATTTTACTTTTTCTCTATTAAAAAATCATGCGTAACAAGAGCGGAATAATAATATTCTCGGTTGTTCTTGCATTAATAAGCATTTACTACCTGTCGTTTACGTTTGTAGCCCGTAAATTCAAGGCTGACGCCGACACCTTTGCGACCACTACAGACGGCAAAATCGACTTCGCGAAAAAACAAAGCTACATAGATTCCCTGTGGCGCGAGAAAGTGTATATCGGACACACCCTCCAACAGGTAATGGAACGAGAACTGGGCCTGGGTCTTGATTTGCAGGGTGGTATGCACGTAGTACTTGAAATTTCTCCGGGAGAAATTATCAAAGGAATTGCAGGCAGCAACAGCCGCAGTACCAGCTTTCAGCAGGCTATTGCCAAAACCAACGAGGACATCAAAAGCAGCCAAAGCAGTTATGTGACTTTATTTGTCAATAACCTTAAGCAATTGTCGCCTAATACCTCCCTGGCCAATACGTTTTCCAACAGTTCCAACCGTGCAAAAATCAACAGCTCGTCATCTGATTCACAGGTCATTTCATTACTGGAAGAAGAAGTATCCGGCGCTATCGCACGTGCATATCAGATCATTCAGGCACGTATTGACAAATTCGGTGTTACCAATCCTAACATTCAGAAACTTCCCGGATCAGACCGTATTCTGGTAGAATTACCAGGTGTTGATAATCCGGACAGGGTTCGTAAGCTATTATCAGGTTCAGCCAAGCTGGAGTTTGCTGAAGTTTATAATTTCAATGAAATCGGCAGCGGCCTTGACCAGCTAGCCGCTTATCTGGCCCGTCAGGAGGCTGCCCGTAAGAAAGATCAGCCAGCGGCTGGTGTTGCACAGGATACCACCAAAACAACTGCTACCGGAAGCCTTGAAGAACAATTGGCAGGAGGTAGCCAGATAGGTGATTCCACTCAATCCGACAGCTCTTTACTGGCGCAGCAGAGTGCAGCGCTTACCAATCTTTTCATGCCGCTTCCGTCAGGACAGCTGGGTGTATACCTGAAAGATACCGCCAGAGCCAGCGAAATTCTCTCCACTCCTGAAGTACGTTCTTATTTCCCTCACGACCTGGTTTTCATGTGGGACCGTAAAGCGATGGATCTTACAACCGGTCAGGCCATCCTTCCGCTTTACTTTATTAAGAAAGCGAATGGTATAGCCGCTCTGGAGGGTGATGTAATTGTTGATGCCACGGCAGATTATGACGAAAACGGTCGTCCGGCTGTATCGATGCGTATGAATGGGGAGGGCGCCCGCAAATGGCGTCAGATTACCGGTAGTAATATTGGTAAACCCATCGCTATTATTCTTGATAATCAGGTTTATACTGCTCCTACTGTAAACGGAGAAATCCCGACAGGTAATTCAAGTATCACAGGAAGCTTCACTATTGAAGAAACCAAAGATATGGCTAACATTCTGAAAGCAGGGAAGCTACCGGCACCTACCCACATTGTGGAAGAAGCCGTGGTAGGTTCTACCCTGGGTTCTGAAGCCGTTCAGTCAGGGATATGGTCTTCAATGGTCGGTTTGATTGTGGTTCTGGTTTTCATGGGTGTTTACTATAGCAGAGCCGGCTGGATTGCCGATGTGGTCTTAATTATCAACCTTTTCTTCCTGATGGGTATTATGGCCTCACTGGGAGCCGTATTAACACTTTCAGGTATTGCCGGTATTGTATTGACGATTGGTATGTCAGTCGATGCGAACGTACTTATTTACGAAGGGATTAAGTTTGAAATGCAGGAAGGCAAGCCCTTTAAGCAAGCCGTACAGGATGGTTTCAAAGGTGCTTTATCAGCGATTATTGACTCCAACATTACCACCTTGCTCACCGGGGTTATCCTGTTTATTTTCGGTACCGGGCTGGTACTTGGTTTTGCAACTACGCTCGTGATCGGTTTGATTACTTCACTGTTCACCGCAATTTTTATTACCAAGCTTTTCCTGGATTATGAAGTAGAAAAAGGCAGAACACTGAAATTCTATACCTCCCTGACCGAGAAATGGTTCAAAGACACTTCCTTTGACTTTATCTCTCAGCGTCGTAAATTCTATATCATCTCTGTTACGATCATCGCCATTGGTATCGGCTCCTTTATTTTTAAAGGTTTCGGACTAGGAATTGACTTCAAAGGCGGCCGTTCGTACGTGGTACGGTTTGAACAGAATGTGAACACCGATGATGTACGCAAGGCCATGACCGATGCACTGGAAGGTGACGCACCCGAAGTTAAAACCTTTGGTGGATTTGATCAGGTAAAAATCACTACTGATTATTTGGCAGAAGATAATACACCTGATGCCGACAAACAGGCTGAAGATAAAATCCTGAAAGGAATTACGGATGTGCCCGGTAACAGCGGAATGATCATCAGTTCCTCTAAAGTTGGGCCGACGATGGCTTATGATACCATGATTTCGGCGGTATGGGCCGTATTACTGGCGCTTCTTGCCAACTTTATTTACATCTATGTGCGGTTCCGAAACCTGGCATTCAGTTATGCGGCGATCATTTCACTGCTGCATGACGTAGTGATTCTGCTTGCCATATTCTCATTGTTTAACGGATGGTTGCCGTTTTCGCTGGATATCGATCAGGCATTCATTGGTTCGGTTCTGACAATCATGGGTTACTCCATGAACGATACCATCGTTATCTTTGACCGTATCAGGAGCTATATGAAAGATCCTTCGAGCAAGAAAGAGAGCATTCCTTATATCATTAACAACGCCCTGAACACCACCCTTAGCCGTACTGCCGTAACCGGTATATCGACGATTCTGGTGCTTGTTGTATTGATGATCTTCGGAGGTGAAGTATTACGCGGATTTACATTTGCGATGCTCATCGGGGTGATTGTGGGTACTTATTCTTCCCTGTTTATTGCTGCGCCGATTGTGGTAGACGCTTTTCAGAGAAATAAAGACAAAGAAGCCGCTGCACCTGTACAGGAAGCCGTCATTGCTGAAACTGTTGTTAAAAAAGGGAAAGCAGCAAATTCGTAATCATTGGCATACAGAAAAAAGGGAGAAAATCTTATTTCTCCCTTTTTTCATTCAATAAATGTGCTTTAATGTTAGAAGAATATAAATTAGATTTATATCTTCCTGTCTCTTTCTTCACAGAATTAACCTACACTTTATGGCGAATCAATTATGGATAAAAAAACCTTTGTCGAAATTACTCAATGAGTCAACCGGTGAAGGCAATCAACTTAGAAGATCTCTGGGGGCATCCAGCCTCGTAGCATTAGGCATTGGTGCCATCATCGGAGCCGGTTTATTTTCCCTCACCGGAATTGCCGCTGCCGAAAATGCCGGTCCCGCTGTCACCATTTCATTTGTACTCGCAGCTGTAGGGTGTGGTTTTGCCGGACTTTGCTATGCTGAATTTTCTTCCATGATACCCGTTGCAGGAAGCGCCTATACCTATTCTTATGCAACCATGGGTGAGTTTATCGCCTGGATCATCGGCTGGGATCTTGTCCTTGAATATGCTTTGGGAGCTGCCACTGTGGCCGTAAGCTGGTCGAGGTACCTGCTGGAACTACTCTCTAATTTTGGTATTCATTTACCTGCCGAACTGGTCTGCTCACCCTTTGAAACCGTTAAACTGGGAAATGGTGAGATCATAGAAGGCGGTATTATCAACCTGCCGGCTATCCTGATCGTCTTCCTGCTTTCCCTGTTATTAATCAGAGGAACCCAGGGATCAGCTCTTTTAAACAATATCCTGGTTGTTGTAAAAATAGCCGTTGTTTTATTGTTCATCACTTTAGGCTGGAGCCATATCGACCCTGCCAACTATACACCTTACATCCCTGAAAACACAGGCGTTAAAGGCCAGTTTGGCATTTCAGGTATTGCTGCAGGAGCTGCTATCGTATTCTTCGCTTTTATCGGTTTTGACGCCGTTTCCACCGCCGCACAGGAAGCTAAAAAACCTCAGCGTGATATGCCCATCGGTATTCTCGGCTCGCTGATCGTATGTACTATTCTGTATGTGCTTTTTGCCCATGTAATGACAGGCCTCGTCAACTATACCGAGTTTGCCAATGACGCCAAACCTGCAGCAACTGCTTTTGCCGTTACAGGTTACGACTTTCTTCAGAACGGGCTGATTATTGCTATTCTGGCCGGTTATACGTCCGTAATGCTGGTTATGCTGCTGGGACAAAGCCGGGTGTTTTTCTCCATGAGCAAGGATGGTTTACTACCGCGCTTTTTCAGTGACATTCATCCCACATTCAAAACACCGTGGAAAACCAATGTTTTCTTCATGTTCTTTGTAAGTATCTTCGCCGGGTTTGTTCCGGTAAGTGATCTGGGACACATGGTAAGCATAGGCACTTTGTTTGCTTTCTCGCTTGTTTGTGTCGGAGTCTGGATCATGCGGGTGAAAAGACCGGATCTGCACAGGAATTTCAGAGTGCCGCTTGTCCCTCTCATCCCTATTCTGGGTGTTATTGTTTGCGTGTACTTAATGTATTCTTTACCTACAGAAAGCTGGTTCCGGTTAGCGATCTGGCTGGGATTGGGTTTAATCATATACTTTGTATATGGTAAAAAACACAGTAAAATAAATGAGTAAATCAATTTTATAAATGGCACTTAACCAATTAACAGCAATTTCTCCGGTAGACGGCCGCTATTTCAGGCAGGTTGCTGGATTGTCTGACTACTTTTCTGAATACGCCCTGATTTACTATCGGGTAAAGGTAGAGGTAGAATATTTTATTGCGCTTTGTGAAATCCCTCTGCCGCAACTGGAGGATTTTGACAAAGGACTGTTCAGTAAATTAAGAAGTATCTACGAAGAATTCTCAGAAGAAGATGCATTGTATGTGAAGGATACTGAGAAAGTAACCAATCATGATGTTAAGGCCGTTGAATATTTCATCAAGAAAAAATTTGAAGAATTAGGCATTGCCCAATACCAGGAGTTTATCCATTTCGGGCTTACATCGCAGGATGTTAACAATACTTCTATTCCGCTTTCAGTCAAAGATGCGATTGAAACGGAACTGAAACCGTTGTTCAGACAGGTTTTGTTTGTATTGAAAAGAATGTCTCTCGAATGGAAAAATATCCCTTTACTGGCGCATACGCACGGACAGCCTGCCTCTCCTACCCGTGTCGGTAAAGAATTTCTGGTATTTGTGGAACGTATTGAAAGGCAGTTTGTGCTGCTCGACCAGATTCCGTATTCGGCTAAATTCGGCGGAGCCACCGGTAACTTCAATGCGCACCATGTAGCTTATCCGGATATTGACTGGATGCATTTCGCCAATCAGTTTGTGGACAGCCTTGGTTTGAGCAGAAGCAAGCATACCACCCAGATCGAACACTATGATAATCTGGCGGCACTTTGTGATAATCTCAAACGTCTGGACAATATTCTGATTGATTTATCGAGGGATATCTGGACTTATATTTCCATGGGTTATTTCAAGCAGAAAATTAAGGAAGGTGAAGTCGGTTCTTCTGCAATGCCCCATAAAGTAAATCCGATTGATTTTGAAAATGCAGAAGGAAACCTGGGTATTGCCAATGCCCTGTTTGAGCATTTCGCTGCAAAGCTGCCTGTTTCCAGACTCCAGCGCGACCTGACTGACTCCACTGTATTGCGGAACATCGGCGTTCCTGTGGCGCATCAGATCATTTCTCTTAATTCAGTCCTGAAAGGTTTAGGAAAACTGGAGCTGAATGAAAAAGCAATTAAGGATGATCTGGAGGACAACTGGCCGGTAGTAGCAGAAGCTATTCAGACGATCCTCCGCCGTGAGGGGTATCCGAAACCTTATGAGGCTCTGAAAGGACTGACAAGGACCAATGAGAAAATAACGCAGGAAACTATCGCCAGGTTTATCGAAACCCTGAATGTTTCAGATGCTGTCAGAGAAGAGTTACTGAAAATTACCCCGTTCAATTATCTGGGGGTTATAGAGGAGACGTTCTGATATTTTATACAATTAATTCCCATATTCTCTGGATCCGTATAAAGGAAGAGAATATGGGAATATTTTTTTACCGCGGCAATCAGCCCGGTCAATTATTCCTTTTCTGCTTTAGCATCCAGTCATATATTTCGGGCATTTTTTCGTATAAATACTGAATCCCATGCCCTTCCCCATCCAATCTGGTAAATTTAATATTTCCGTCACAATCTTCAAGTGCCTCCACAATCCTTTCTGATTCGGAAACAGGAATCAGGTTGTCATCAGTGCCATGAAATGCCCAGACCGGAATATCCTTTAAGTTGCATATTCTCGTGGTGTCACTGTCATTGCATCCTCCGCATAAGGGTACAATAGCGGCAAATTTATCAGGAAAATCCATAGCGGTAATAAACACACCATAACCACCCATACTGATCCCGGTCAGATAAATACGGTTGGTGTCAATCCTGTAATTATTGGTCAGGCTGATGTATAAGCTGTCAAACCAGTTTTCCGTTGACCAGTATTTACCATCAGGACACTGAGGTGATGCAATTATAAAATCAAACTTCTCCCCTTTTTCTACCAGATACGGCAGCCCGTATTCCTTCAGTTTATTCAGGTCATTCCCCTTTTGCGATCCACCGTGGAGATATATGACAAGCGGATACGCTTCCTTACCATCTTCATAATCATCAGGTAATGACAACAGAAAATCATAATTTACTTTTATTTTATCCTGGGCATATCCTGTACGGATAAGCAGCAGCATCAACAAGACCAGATACAGTCTGCTGTTCATAAACATAATGTTATCACTCATCAACTTTAATTCACTAAATTACTTCAGCCGTATTTCCGCTACAATCGGCAAATGATCGGAAGCATACTGCTCATCAATCACTTTATGCGAAACTACTTCAAAAGCATCTGACGGCCTGTACATGATAAAGTCGATGGTACGGTTCGGATTCTTTACTGGAATGGTCCCGCCACAATTTTCCACACACGTCCGTACAAAATGTTCATCCAGAAACCGGATCACACCCGAAGTGGGCTGCGCATTAAAATCTCCGGCAATAACCACCGGCAGTTCTTCCTTTCCGTATTTCTCAACAATCAGCTTGGACTGACTTTCACGGTTTACTTCTTTCAGATCAAGATGCGTAGAGCCAAAAATCAGCCTCTGCTTTTTAGATACTTTTACCGTAACAGCAGCCAGTGTCCGGGGTTCCCCATTGGTACCCTCCTGCACAGGCAGATCCATCCTGGAGGTTTCTTCGATCGGGAAGCGCGAAAGTACGGCAACACCATATTCGCCGCCCGCATAATCAATACCTTTTGAAAAATAAGCCTTCATGCCGGTCAGCCTGCCCAGCTCCTTCGCCTGGTCCAGGTCTTTGCCGGAGCGGGAAGTATGTACATCAATTTCCTGAAGCGCTACCAGGTCCGGCTTTTCGGCATTGATCACCCTGGCGATCGCCTCCATATCAATTTTACCTTCTACAGAGGGTGGATTGCAATGATGGACATTGTAAGCCATGATTTTAATAACCCCTTTTTTCTTCTTATCGCCATTGGCAAAAGAAGACTTAAAACAAAGCAATAATGCGAAACAAAGGATTCCGAAACGGAAAAACGTTTTCATATAATGACAGAATATCTGGTTAGTGAATGGTTAATACAGTACCACAGAAACAAAGTAAACAAATTCCGATCATTTCCGCTATTTTTAAATCTGACACACTTGACTAACATACACGATGATCCCTTTCCTCGACCTTAAAGCGGTTAATCGCCCTCATCTGAACGCGGTTTCTGAAGCCGTACTGAAACAAATTACCGGCGGTAACTATATACTGAATGAAACCCTGGAACAATTTGAAGCTCAATTTGCGGAATACTGCGGAGCCAGGCACTGCATAGGTGCAGCCAATGGTTCACAGGCTATTGAGCTGATCCTCCGTGCCTGGAATTTCCCTCCGGGCAGTGAAATCATTTTACCGGCACATACCTATATCGCAACCGTTTTACCGGTCATTCATCTGGGTCTGACCCCTGTTTTCGTTGAACCCGACCCCGGGACTTATCTCATTAATTATCAACATATAGAAGCAGTTGTTACTCCTAAATCCCGAGCGATCCTGGCGGTTCATCTCTATGGCAAATGCTGTGACATGGATGTTATTCATTCTATTGCCGGAAGATATCACCTGAAAGTCCTGACTGATGCGGCGCAGGCGCACGGCGCGACCTATAAAGGTAAAAAAGCCGGAAACCTAGCGGAAGCCGAGGCATTCAGTTTTTATCCGACCAAAAATCTGGGAGCAATGGGTGACGCAGGAGCCGTACTTACCAATGATGATACCCTGGCTGAAAAAATACGTATACTCCGGAACTATGGATTTCAGCAGAAAAACCGGGCATTGCTCCCCGGTATCAACAGCCGGCTGGATCCCGTTCAGGCTGCTGTGCTATCGGCAAAACTATCCGGCCTTGATCGGGAGAATGAACTGAGGAAAGCCATTGTCTGTCAGTATTTTGAAAAAATAACAACACCGGATCTGACATTACCGTCTTACGAAGGCCGGAGCCGGGACTGCTGGCATTTATTTGTAATAAGGCATCCGAAGCGGGATGAACTGAAACATTTTTTATTACAAAACGGTGTGGAAACAGCTATTCACTACCCCGTTCCGCCCCATAAACAACCTGTGCTGTCACATTTAAAATTATCTTTCCCCCTTACTGAAAAACTATCGGGTGAAATACTGAGTTTACCTTTAAACTCTTCCCTCCGTCAGCACGACGTGGATAGGATAATTGATACTCTGAATAAGTTTAAGTAAGATTGTCCTTTCATATCAAATCAAATTATTCTAATGAAGATCTATACCAAAACCGGTGATAAAGGAATGACTTCGCTTGTAGGTGGCAGCCGCATCAGTAAATCAAACATCCGGATTGAAGCATACGGCACTGTTGATGAACTCAATAGCTGGATTGGATTATTACGGGATCAGGAGGTAAATCAGCCGCGCCTGGATACGCTGAAAGAAATTCAGGACCGTCTTTTTACCGTAGGTGCTCATCTGGCTTCGGAGGCCAACCAGACCCGCAGGGTATTACCCGATATTCTGGAGAGCGATATTACATTTCTGGAAAAAGAAATGGACGAGATTGACCGTCAGACAGTCCCCCTGCTCGCTTTTGTATTGCCCGGCGGGCACCCGTCGGTTTCCTACGCACATCTGGCGCGAACTGTCTGTCGCCGCGCCGAAAGAATTACAGTGTTACTGGCAGAACAAGACCATGTAGAACCCATTATCATCCGTTATCTCAACAGACTTTCCGACTACCTTTTTATGATCTGCCGGATCATGGCTAAAGAGCTCGGTATTGAAGAAATCAAGTGGAAACCGAGAAACTAATGCCATTTTGTCTTAATTATTGATCAAAAAACATCATTTCAAGACATTTTTTCCGGTCTTTTGTACAGGTATAAGGTTTGAGACCTGAAGTTTATAAAGCAACAAGCTATACATAACTTTAAAATAAAGATGGACTTTAACCAATATACAATCAAAGCACAGGAGGTCGTGCAGCACGCTGCACAGATCGCCCAGGGAAATCAGCAGCAATCCATTGAAACCGGACACTTACTGAAATCCATATTACAGGAAGACATCAATACATCCGCTTTTCTGACCAGAAAACTATCCGTTAATCAACCACGGCTCGAACAGGCACTTGACGCGATTATCAACGGATATCCCAAGGTCAGCGGCGGACAGGTATTTCTGAGCAACGACCTGTCTGCGGCCCTTGCCAGATCCCAGACCTACCTGAAACAGTTTAACGACGAATTCGTCAGCATTGAACTCCTTTTTCTCGGACTGTTGTCGGGAAAAGACAGTGTTGCACGACTGATGAAAGATGCAGGGTTCAAGGAAAAAGAACTGATCGAAGCCATTAAAGAATTAAGAGGAAAAAACAACCCCGTGAAAGACCAGAATGCCGAAGCTAAGTACCGTTCTCTGGAACGCTTTAGCAAAAACCTGAATGAACTGGCGCAAGCCGGGAAAATTGATCCGGTCATTGGCCGTGATGAAGAAATCAGACGGGTATTACAGATATTGAGCCGCCGTACCAAAAACAACCCGATGCTGATTGGAGAACCGGGCGTAGGGAAAACGGCTATTGTAGAAGGATTGGCCCAGCGAATCGTACAGGGTGACGTACCGGAAAATCTGAAAAGCAAAATCATTGTTTCCCTGGATATGGGGTTACTGATTGCCGGTGCGAAATACAAAGGCGAATTCGAGGAGCGGCTGAAATCTGTCATCAAAGAAGTAACCGATTCGGAAGGAGAGATTATTTTATTTATTGATGAAATCCATACACTGATCGGAGCCGGAGGCGGCGGCGAAAGTGCCATGGATGCGGCTAACCTGCTGAAACCGGCGCTTGCACGTGGAGAACTGCACGCGATAGGAGCTACAACCCTCAAGGAGTATCAGAAGTATATAGAAAAAGATAAAGCGCTGGAACGCCGTTTCCAGACGGTAGTGGTTGATGAACCTGACGAGGCTGATGCGATCAGTATTCTTCGTGGTATCAAGGAAAAATATGAGCTGCATCACGGGGTGAGGATTCAGGATGATGCCGTTATTGCCGCGGTTGAACTGTCAAGCCGCTATATCACCGATCGTTTCCTGCCGGATAAGGCGATTGATCTCATGGACGAAGCCGCTTCCAAGCTCAGAATTGAAATGGACAGTGTACCGGAAGAACTGGATGAGCTGAACCGGAAGATCATGCAGCTGGAAATCGAGCGGGAAGCCATTCGCAGAGAAAACAATAAGGAAAAAGAAACGGTATTAAACAAGGAAATCGCGGATCTCAGCGAACTCCGCAACAACCTGAAAGCCCAGTGGGAAAATGAGAAAGGAGCCGTTAACGAAACCCGCGCTTTGAAAGAATCACTGGAACAACTGCGGCTGGAAGCCGAACAGGCTGAACGCGCCGGCGATTTCGGAAAAGTAGCCGAAATCCGTTATGCCAGGATTCCGGAGGCTCAGCACAAGCTGGATGAACTGCAGAATACGAATGAAGACCGGAAAATGATGCAGGAAGAAATTACAGCTGAAGAAATTGCTCAGGTAGTTGCCAAATGGACCGGTATTCCGGTCAGTAAGATGTTACAGAGTGAGCGGGAGAAACTGCTCAACCTGGAAGAAGTATTACACAAACGGGTGGCAGGACAGGAAGAGGCCATTGAAGTAGTGGCGGATGCCGTCAGAAGAAGTCGTGCGGGATTACAGGATCCGAAGAAACCTATTGGAAGCTTTCTTTTCCTGGGACCTACCGGAGTAGGTAAAACCGAGCTGGCAAAAACACTGGCAGATTATCTGTTCAATGATGAAAACGCCATAGTCCGGATTGATATGAGTGAATATCAGGAAAGACATGCCGTAAGCCGTCTGGTGGGAGCACCTCCGGGATACGTGGGTTATGATGAAGGCGGACAGCTTACGGAGGCCGTCCGGAGAAAACCCTATAGTGTTGTACTGCTTGATGAAATTGAAAAAGCACATCCTGATGTCTGGAATACCTTGTTACAGGTACTGGATGAAGGCCGCCTGACCGATAACAAAGGGCGGGTTGCGAACTTTAAGAATACCATCATTATTATGACTTCTAATATCGGCAGTCATATTATCCAGGAAAAATATCAGGAAGACGAAGGCTGGAATCATACGCTGATCATGGAAGAAGCCAAAAAATCAGTTCTTGATCTTTTAAAGGCATCCGTGAGACCAGAGTTCCTGAACCGGATTGATGAAATCGTACTGTTTGAGCCGCTGAGTCAGAAAAACCTGCGCAAAATCGTAGAGATTCAGTTTAAAGGCATTCAGAAAGTACTCGAAGAGCAGGGTATTACCCTCGAAGCCAGTGAGGCAACGCTTGACAAATTTGCGGAAGAAGGCTATGACCCGGCCTTCGGAGCCCGGCCGCTGAAAAGAGTATTACAGCGCAAAATTCTCAATGAATTATCCAAAGATATTCTGAGTGGAAAAGTAGCCAAAGATGATGTCATTATGATGGAAACCGACAGCGAAGGCAATACATCTTTTGAAAATATAGGGAAATAATCCGGGTAGAACCGAAGTAGCAGACCAGCCCTCATGACAAGTGGCTGGTCTGCTTATTTTATTCCTGATGCTGTGACAAATAAGTAAACCGTTCGGAAAATATTTTTAAACCATGAAAGTAATTTGGACTAATTTTAAATAGTTAATACCTTTGGATTTCATTTGAAACCGGATATTAACTTATGTCTGCTGGATCACTCCACCAAACACCGCTGAAAATAAACCAGGAGACGTTCAAACAAATATATGAGCTCTACTGGGCGAAGGTATATTCTGTGTGCATTCATCATATTGAGGATCAGGAAATAGCCAAAGGAATGGTTCAGGATATATTTAAATCGATCTGGGAGCGGAAAGATGAGTTGCTCATTACCACCAGCATCGAACGATACCTGGTGCGGTCGGCTAAATTTAAGGTCTTTGAATATTTCCGCAATAACCGGTTAAGAGAAGAAATAGCATTAACCCCTGACAATTACTGTTGCCTGTCAGAAAACTGCACAGAGAATGAAATCCTCTACAATAACCTCAAAAACAAAGTAGATCAACTGGTTGATACACTTCCCTGTCAGTGCAGAAAAGTCTTCAGAATGAGCCGTGAGCAGGGATTAACCAATAAGGAAATAGCATCGAACCTGTTAATTTCAGAGAGGGCTGTAGAATACCATATTACCCGTGCGCTCGCCAAACTTCGTTCCAATCTTTCAGAATATCAGTCATAGTTTTCTCCAGACTCTTACGGTAAAAGTTTATTTTTGCTACTTTTATTGTGAACATCGTTTTTATCTTCTATTTCATCCGTTTTCATGAAGATTACCAGAAAGCTTATTGAAAAATATCATGATGGTTTGTGTACACCGGAAGAAAAGCAGGCGGTCGAAAACTGGTTATTGGACGATGATGCGGATATTCATGAATTGGCGGATCCTGCATTGGGGTCAGAAATGTGGCAGGAGATTGAAGCCAGCCTGGGTCCTGCTCATCTGATTCCGGAAACACCTGCTCAAAAACAGAATAACTGGCTTCATCTTAAAGCAGCAGCGGTTTTACTGGTATTCATAAGTATGGCCATATATCTTTCAAAAGCATACAATCCGATCCAGCATCTCACGGTAGTTGAGAACAATTCCCAAAGTCAGAATAAGAAAATAGACAATGATGCTTACCTGCTTTCAATCGGCCCCAGAAGCAACGTTGAAATAGATAATAAAACCGGCACAGTGGACTTCTGCGGTGCCTTTATGATCAACCCTAAACGCGACATTGAGTTTACCATGCAGGGTAGCTGTCCGGCTTCAAAAGCCGATTCCACCGAAAAAATCATCCTGAAAAAAGGTCTGAAATATATTGCAGTTAACTACGGTAACCAGGACAGAAAAAATGAAATTATTGTGCTTGAAGCCAGTGATATGACCAGCCTGCCTCCCTGGGTACTGAAACAACTTATCAGACAATTCAATATCTGATCCTTAAATGATTAAGTCTAAAGTCAATACCCTCTCTCTGGCAGGAATTTTCTGTTGTGCTTTGTTATTCCTTTTCTCCTGCCATCATGATGATGCAAAGTCTGCTGCTAAGGGAAAATACAGTTTTTATGTGCTTACGATGGATGCCAGACACTATCTCATCCAGACAGACTCCCTCAGTGCAGGACATATTAATTCACCCCTGCAAGGCATTCCGGTCGAATATCCGGGTTTGTTCTATGATCTGATTGTGAAAGACAATTCCTATTACTGGTATAACTCAAGCCGCAAAGCTTTTGTAAGGCATGAGCTGATTGACCAGTCTTTCAAAGAAACCTCTTCCATTCCAATGAAGGGCATAGATTTTGTCGAAAATTACCTCTGGGTTAATGAAGAAACGTTAATGATTATCGGAACCACTGAAAAAGACGGAACTGTGAAATATGCATTGATCCATACAAAAGATATGACAGCGAAGGAAGGCTTATTACCGGTTCCTCCTCCAGCTTCTCCTTTCAATACTACTTCGGTGGGCTTCTCTACCCTCATGAACGGGAAATTACTGGTGGGTTATACCTACCATATGATCTTGCCCGGCAACAGCTATTCAACCAGCGATACGATGTATATTGAAGAAATCAGCTATCCTGAATTCACGCCAGTCAGCCGCACAAAAACTACGAAATCAACCTATCCGGGTGGTGTTAACACCCGGCAACCGCACAGCTTTACGGATGAAAAAGGGGATTTTTACTTTATTGCCTGCCCGGGAATTGCTACGGGAAATCACCCCGATAAACCAACGGGTATATTCAGGATCAATAAAAGTACCGGCCAGCTTGATCCTGACTTTTTCTTTAATGTTTCGGCATCGCCGATTCAGAATCACGGGTATGGATTCTGGTACATGGGTAATGGAAAAGCCATTGTAAGAACGGAAAGGAAAGGTTATTTCACGGGAATGAAAGATCATTATAAAATCCACCATTTTGATTTTTATGTTCTTGATCTTCATACTCAAACGGTCAGACGGCTGGAACTGCCACTTGACAAGGGAACCGCACGCCAGGCGATATTAATTGAAAACGGACTGGTTTACATTACCATTAATCCACCCACCGGCCCGAACGCAGTATGGATTTACAATCCTGAAACAGAAGAACTGAAAGAAGGGCTGACCTTTGAC